>ONSE01000065.1 GCA_900320415.1 uncultured Eubacteriales bacterium | reverse complement strand
GAAAATCCCTGAGACTCCAAAAGCTCTTTGGAATTATTCTCCGTTATCAAGCCCAGAAAATCCCCGTTGTGCAACACCGCGTTACGAACAAAAAACCATCCTGATAATAAAAGACAAATTCCTGAAACCAACACGACACGTTTCAGAATAGAAAGCCACTTACCGGAAACATCTGTTTGTCTGATCAGCATCAAAACAAAAAGAAAGAAGCCCACCAAAACCCATCCATAGGTTATGTAATATGCCTGTAAGGCCAGAGCAAAACCGATAGCCAGTCCGATACAACTTCCGTATTCCCACTGACTCTTGCACCCCTTTGTGGAATAAAACACAATCATACTGACAGCAGCAAGAGAAAGGGAATCGTTGTTCTGATACATCCCCAAAAATAAAACCTGGGGCAAAAAGCATACAAAAAAAGAAAAAACAACTGAAGATATTGTTTTCTTAAAAACCAGGTGTCCGGTCTTTATACAAAAATAAGAACACCCGGTCACAGATAGCACACTGCACAAACGCGAAGCCACCAGCAAAGCACGGGGTGACGACGTAAAAAGAGCAGTCAAGCGCATAAACAGTGCCGCAACTATGGATGATAAATAGGGTCTAAGTGCATACGAAAAACCCCATCCGGGAATGATAGTTTCCGCTTCATCTCCTGTCGGAAAACTCCCGTTTTTGAACATCCAATCCGATAACAATTGTCTAGCGTGTTCATCAGGACACTGTTCAACAGGAACCAAAAACGCACCTGTCAGGCACAAAACGAATACCGACAGGATCAGTATTAATTCCGTTTTGTCTAAGGCGCATTTCCGATTCAAGTGTAATAATTGATGCAAAATTACTCCTCCAAAAACATCAGTTTTCGCCAATTTCATTTCTTTTCAATACGACTTAACAAATCAAAAGGATACGAAAACCGGAATTAAAGCACACCCTCCCCAGCGCAGTATCTTACCAAATAATCCGAATACTGTGCGAAACCGCGGACAACGCCGTCCGCATTATACCACAAATAAGCATAAACAATCAAGTGTACGTGGACTCTTCTTTGTGAGCACCCTATCACCCCTGCCTTGCTGGCGATTAGGGTGCCGGGGCATATGTACCGGCATCGTTCATACAACAGCGGAAACAGTAGTTATCCATTCATATGTTATGTTCTTCGTTGCCTTTATGTCTCCTATCAGTATTCAGTTAAATATTCATCGTCGGACGCCCATGCGCCGAGACAGTCGGTCTGTCCGACATAGAGCGGACGACTGTCCCTGATGATGATTTCTATTCCGTGCTCGGGATCCCATTCACAGCTTCCGCTGACGGAATAGCCGATCCCTTCTCCCTGCGGCACGATCACAAAAAGCGTCGGGTTTTCAATGTAGCGGAGGATTTCCCTTCCTGCCGCATCGGGCGGCACCTTTTCGTTGATTTCCCTGACGAATTCCTCGTTCCATTCCTCCAGCATATATTGATGATAGGCGGAAACACGCTCACAGAGATACTCCACTGTCTCATCATCCAGACTGACGAGGTTTTCCGCGCATTTCTCGGCGTACTGCGGAGAAACCTCCTTTTCCACCAGCACATCAATCTCACCTCCAAACAGCGGCACGTACAGTGTACCCGACAGGAAATACTGATCCTGCTCCGACCAATTTTTTATCAGACTCACAGCCCCTTCTCCTCTCTGATCAAGTCACATTTATTCCGGCTGAATCCATTATACCATTCTCCATCGCCGTTCGCAACCGAAAAATATGATATCATAACCTTCTTCCCGTTTCATAGGGTCATGCGCAAAAAAAACACCGCAGTGAACCAAAAGTGTTCACTGCGGTGTTGAGTCAGCGATATCAGGCTCTGTTAAGCCCTCCTTTATGTACGGCGGTTACATCGGGATTTTATCGGTTTCATCGCCCGTGCCCGAAGTCAAAACAACGTCCTCGGCCGTGAAAAGCTCAATTACAATCTCAGGCTTCAAAAATTCCTCTTTCAAGTAAATGCTCCTTTCTGATGGGTATGTACTGCAAACAACGATTGCCCGTGACCGGTCAGTCCGACACGAAGTTCGTCTTTGCGGCAGTGAAATAGTTATACAAATAATACATGGCAGTTTTAAGTTTGCTGTTGCCGAAGTTCTGTGCCAGATACGCGTACGACATCGGGGACGCGGTAAGGGTTCTTGTATTTGTTCCGTCAGAAACGCGAACCACAAAGGTTCTGTCGAGTTCCTTGGCAGCAATACCCTTGATGGAAACCTTCTGCTCTCCCGTGCTTGAAACGGTGATTGACAGATTGCCGTCGGTGATATCCGTCTCCGCGCCGCTTACAAGCTCCTTGACATCAACGGTGATAGTATCGGAGGAAACGCCTTCCGCGGGCGTCACATAGAAATTCATCTCGGTCTTGGACTTCAGAACCAGAGAAGCGACAGTGGAAGCGCTGTCACAGCTGCCTGTCGCAACAGGAGCGTATTCCGAGGGAATAAAGCTTTCGGGAATGTTCTCGGGATCCCATCCCTCGTTGTGGTTCACATTGGGAAGATCACCTTCCTTGTTGAAGAACAGCTGCGCCGACGCGCCGTAATTCAGAATCGCCTGGCAAAGCGCCTGCAGATCGGCGTCGCCGTAGTTGTTGTCGAGCACATAATCGCAGTAACCCTGGATGGAATAATCGTCGCTCTTGATTTCAACACCCTTATAGGTGACAGACAGGTGCGCCGTCTCTGTCATATCCTTTGCAGAGCAGTAAGCAATCTTGAAGCTGTCGGAGGAATAGCTTGTCAATCCTGTGGTGACGGTTTCTCCGTTGTAGGTGTATTCCACGGTGTAATCCGAAAGATCGGTAGCAGCGGGAACAACGAGATAAATCTTGTTGACGATTTCGTCATCCAGGACGAGAGACTGGTATGCCTCAACCTGCGGTATCTCTTGAATGACATACCATATCTCACCCTCGATCTGTGTCTCGGTACACATGGAGCCGTCCTCCACCCAGAGGTCATCAGGCTTCGTTTTAAAGGTTCCGCCGGAAATGGTGTAAGAGCCTGTGCCGTTAAGAACGAGAGCTCCGTTTACGGTTCCGTTTGATATCCATGCATATCCGCTGTTATTGATAATGCTGCCGCTGCAGCCTGCTTCTACAGCGCCGCCGGATAATTCAAGGACGCTTGCTTCTCCGTCGATAATAATGGGAAGAACCAGACCGCCGCCTGCGTTATCCACCACACTCAAAGAGGCGTCCCGGACCACGAGCGCTCTGTTTTTCTGATTGTTTTCATCGACCGCGGACACAAGACAGCATCCGTTCAGGTCGAGAATGCAGTAGATATCGGTCAGCTCAAGATCATCGGCGTCATCGGGAACAACCGTGTCTTTCAGGAGCACGACCGTATCCTGGTCTGCCGCCGCAACAAACGCGTCCCTCACAAAAGCGAAATAAGTCACGTTTTCTGTCTCATTTTGAACGAGCTTGGCCTTGGCGGTAGCAGGATCAGCCACATAAAGGATGTTGGAGCTGCACTGGAAGGCGCCGTCGTTTATCACATTGACAGACGCGGTTTTTTCGGTATACGCGCCATGGTAGTCATCGGCGGAAAACTCCTCTGTTTTGAGTTCGGCTCCGCTTATGTCGATCTGTATCGCATCACTGCCGTCCTCGGCATTCAGAACCGCCGTCGCGCCGTCCGCGTTCCATGTCCACTCGGGCAGGGAATAGGCGTGGTTGGTCGGGAGCCAGTATCTGGTGAGCGTGTCGGTGCAGGTTCCGACGGAAGCCTGCCATACTTCCTTGACAAGCACGTCCGCTCCCGGTTCGCCCGTGCTCGATATCTTGACAGCGGTCACCGTCTCCTCCTGTTCCTCTCCACACTCCTCACAGGTGAAGGTCGCGGTTGCGACAGCCTCGTTGGATTCACTGTTATCCCAATCCCATTCAGGGTCGCCAAAGGAGTGTCCCGCGGGAATCACGATGTCATCCCACGCGGCTCTGCGGTACTGCGGACCGTCGGAGGTTTCTACCTCGACAAAAAACATTCCGTTGTAATCGGCAGAGGTAAAATACTGTCTGTTGCCTGACTCGGTGCAGGTTGCGTCGTTCGCGTCATGCGCGGTTAGCGTCACGTTGTCCGTCCAGGTATAGGCATACCAGTCGACTTCCGAATGCTTGAAGTCGTTTCCGTTGCGGCTGCTGACGTCAATGAACCAGTAGTTGAGGTCGTCGCCGGAAATGTTTCCGTACTCATACCACGTTCCCGAAAACCAGCTCTGGAGCTGGTACACCTCATTGTCAAAGGTGAGGTTCGGTGTCTTGTTATATACGTCATCCCAGTTCGGTTCCGACGCCTCCTTGTTCATGCGCGTAAATATGACATTGCCAAACACGTCGCTGCGCGGATATCCGTACAGAATACTGCTGTCGCGGATAAACTGTGTTCCCTTTACCCAGTCGAAAACAGTGCCTGTGACAGAGTTGTCTCCCTCAGCCGCCGCAACGGTAAAGGGGACGATCGTGAACATTCCTGCTGTCATTGCCGCCGCGACAGTCACGCTCACGATTTTCTTGAATGCT
>ONSE01000069.1 GCA_900320415.1 uncultured Eubacteriales bacterium | reverse complement strand
TTTGAATCCATATGTATTCCGATTTGAAAACAAAACAGTTTGCTCTTTTTTGTTTCCCTTTACAAGCGGATAAATTTATGGTATAGTTTATTCCGTATAATCATGTAAAAGAGGGATTGCTATGGCATCAAGAAACGCCATCGGTGTTTTTGACTCGGGACTCGGAGGGCTGACGGCTGTCAAGGAGTTTCTCCGCGTTCTTCCCAATGAAAAAATAATCTATTTCGGCGACACGGGCAGGGTGCCCTACGGCACGCGCAGCCGCGACGCGATACGGCGCTACGCGTTCCAGGACGCGAGCTTTCTGCTGTCACACAACGTCAAGATGGTGGTAGCCGCCTGCGGCACCGTCAGCTCGGTGGCGGGCGGCGAGCTGAGAGAAAAGCTGCCTGTTCCCTACACGGGCGTGGTCAATCCCACCGCCTTCACGGCGGTGCGCGTGACGAAGAACCGGCGCGTGGGCATCATCGGCACGGCGGCGACGGTGGCGAGCCACAGCTACAAGCTGCGGCTGCAAAAGCTCGATCCCGGCATCGAGGTCTTTGAGCAGGCGTGTCCCCTCTTTGTGCCGCTGGTGGAAAACGGCGTGATCGACCGAAACGACGTGGTGACGCAGGCGGTGGCGGCGCGGTATTTGCAGCCGCTCAAGGAGCAGGGCGTTGATACGCTGATTCTGGGCTGCACGCACTTCCCGATCCTGCGCGGCGCGATCTCCGACTACATGGGCGAAGGCGTCACGCTGATCGACTCGGGACTGGAAACGGCGGTCTACGCGGCGAAGGTGCTGCGCGAGCAGGACTTGCTCAGCGACGACGAGACGGTGCAGACGCCTGAATTCTATGTCAGCGACACGCCCGAGGGATTTAAAAACGTGGCGGGGCTCTTTCTCGGCAGGGACATGGAGCACACGGTCACGCAGATCGACATTGAACAATACTGACGCAGAGGATAACATATGGAAGAAAAGGACATGAACCCCTACAGGATCACCATTATCGGCGAGCAGCGCGTAGACGGCGACGACAACCGCATCGAGGTGCTCACCGACGGCAAATACCTGGTGAAAAAGGACCATTTTTACATTGGCTACCGCGAATACGACGAGGAGCTTCCGCGCCGCTTCTACAACAACCTGATCAAGGTGGAAAAGAACATGGTAACCATCAGCCGCAAGGGTCCGCAGCGTTCGCGGCTCATGCTCGAGAAGGGCAGGCGGCACCAGTGCATCTACGGCACTCCCGCGGGCAACCTGAGCATCGGGGTCTTTACCAAGACGCTCAAAAGCACCCTCGGAGAGAAGGGCGGCACGCTCGAGGTCAGCTACACCCTCGATTTCAACACCGACCTTGTCAGCGAGAACCGCTTCTTCATCAGGGTCGAGGAAAAGACGGCGGGGGCAGCGGAATAGTACGCCGCGCACGCACAGTATATACATATGTAATACATAACAGAAAGGGCAAAGAAACATGGATACATACGCAAAGGCTGTCGCGCAGCTTCGCGAAGCGGTGACGGCAGCTTTGAACAAGGCGATCGAAAGCGGCGCTCTCCCCGAGGCGGAGCTGCCGGACTTTATCATTGAAACCCCCGCGGACACCTCTCACGGTGATTTCGCGACCAACGCGGCGATGGCGGGCGCGAAGGCGTTCCGTATGCCGCCCTTCAGGATCGCGCAGGCGATCACGGCGAACCTCGATCTCGAGGGCACGCTTTTCGCGCGCGTCGAGACGGCGGGACCGGGCTTTATCAACTTCTTCCTGAGCGAGGCGTTCGGCGGAGAGGTCATCAGCGAGATCCTCGCCGATCCCGAGGGCTACGGCAGCTCGGACTACGGCAAGGGCGAAAAGGTGATGGTGGAATTTGTCTCCGCGAACCCCACAGGTCCCATGCACATGGGCAACGCGAGGGGCGGCGCGCTGGGCGACTGCCTGGCGGCGGTGCTTGACAAGGCGGGCTACAGCGCCTACCGCGAGTTCTACGTCAACGACGCGGGCAACCAGATCGAAAAATTCGCGGTCTCCCTTGAGGCGCGCTACCTGCAGATCTACAAGGGCGACGAAATCGAGTTCCCCGAGGACGGCTATCAGGGCGCGGACATCACCGACCTCGCCAATGACTACAGCGAGCTTCACGGCGACGCGCTGCTCGGCGTCAGCACGGAGGAGCGCAGAAAGGCGCTCGTGGACTACGCCCTGCCCAAGAACATCAGAAAGATGCAGGAGGACATGGCGGCATACAAAATCACCTATGACAAGTGGTTCTTTGAGAGCGAGCTGCACCGGAGCGGCGCGGTGCGCGCGGTGGTGGACGCCCTGACCGAAAGGGGGCTGACCTACGAGAGCGACGGCGCGGTATGGTACAGGAACAAGGAGCTTCTGACGAAGAAGCTGCTTGCCGAGGGCAGGACGCAGCAGTATATCGACAACCTCGAGCTGAAGGACGACGTGCTGATCCGCAAGAACGGCAACCCGACCTATTTTGCCGCCGACATCGCCTATCACAAGAACAAATTCGAGCGCGGCTTTGAGACGCTGATCGACGTCTGGGGCGCCGACCACCACGGCCACGTCATGCGTATGAAGGGCGCGATGGACGCCATCGGCTGCGACGGCGGCAGGCTGACCGTGGTGCTGATGCAGCTGGTCAACCTGGTGCGCGACGGCAAGCCCGTCAAGATGAGCAAGCGCACGGGCAAGGCGATCCAGCTGCGCGACCTGCTCGAGGAGGTGCCCGTGGACAGCGCGCGCTTCCTGTTCAACACGCGCGAGCCGAACACCCAGATGGACTTTGACCTCGACGTCGCGGTCAAGCAGGACAACCAGAACCCCGTCTACTATGTGCAGTACGCGCACGCGCGCATCTGCAGCATTTTCAAGGCGCTCGCCGCCGAGGGCATCACGCCGCGCGGCTGTACCCCCGGAGAGCTTGCGCTGCTGACCGCGCCCGAGGAGAAGGCGCTGATTTCCCACCTCGCGGTTTACGGCAGCGAGATCATCAGCGCGGCGAAGGACTACGATCCCACCAAGATCACGCGCTATGTGACGCAGCTTGCGACCCTGTTCCACAAGTTCTACAACGCCTGCCGCGTCAAGGGCGTGGACGAGGGGCTCATGCAGGCAAGACTCGCGCTCTGCGCCTGCGTCAAGGCGGTCATCAAGAACGTCCTGACGATGTTCAACATCACCTGCCCCGACTCCATGTGATTTCTCCGCCCTTTATGACGATTCCGAAATACTCACCATCCGCAGACCACTGCTGACTATTATCAAATCACTATGAAATTTTTGAATTCTATCCGCCATCCGCACGCCGCAAGGTCAATGCCGCAGAAGCTGGCGTTCACCTTTCTGGCGCTGCTGCTCGGCTTCGCGCTGGGCGTGTTCGCCAAGCTCCTCGACACAACGGCGGCAAACGAGATGCCGCAATGGCTGAGCGCCTTTGATATCCGCAGCTTCTTCGGGCTGCCCCTTCCGTGGGTTTTCACGGCGCTCGTCCTCGCGGTGTTCAGCCGCACGCCCCTGAGAGCCGCCGTCAATGCTTTCTTCTTTTTCGCGGGAATGCTGCTCGGCTATTATCTCTACTGCGCCGTGTTCGCGGGATTTTTGCCCGATTGGAGCTGCCTTTCGGTATGGCTTGTGCTGACCCTCATTTCGCCGCTGCTCGCCCTCATCTGCTGGTACGGCAGAGGCACGGGCAGCATCGCCGCCGTCATCGCGGCGCTGATCATCGCTTACTTCTTCCTCAAGGCGTTCACCATGAACACCGATTTCAGCAATTTTCAGATCTACGGCTTTCCGCGGTACAGCTTCGTCCCCGTTGTCTTTTTGGCGGCGGCCGTCGGCGTGCTCTGGCGCAAGCCCCTGCAGACGTTGTTTTCGGTGCTGCTCGGAGCGGCTTTCGCGTATATTTACCTTCTGCTGCCGTTCCACATTCCCTATCTCTAAGAAATACTGCAGGCTCGGAACCGATTCGGTTCCGAGCCTCTTCTTTTTGGGGAGCTTCCCTGTCCGCTGCGCTCCTACCGACGGAAAAGCAGCTGGACAGGCAGGGCGATCCACTCCCTGACCGCGTAGGTGGGAAGCAGATCGAGCCTCGTCGGGGCGCTGACGGCGCCGGCGCTGCCCTGTCCCGACTGCTGCCAATAGATGATCCGCGCGCGGAGCTGGTGAAAGCCGTCCGTCACGACGGCGACGTCGCCGTTCATGCCGTTTTTCTCCATGACGGCAAGGGAGTATTTGAAATTTTCCGTAGTGTTCTTCGATTCTTCCTCGAGGTACAGCCGCTCCCCGTCAACGCCGTCCTCCGTCATCACGCGGTACATACACGACGCCTCGCTCTGCGGCTCGTCCGCTCCCTGACCGCCCGACAGCACCGCCGCCGACTGCGGGTTCTCCTCAAGGTAACGCTCCGCCGTGCGGATCCTGCCCCTGAGTATCGACGAGGGCTCCCCTTCGGGACGCACCTGCGCCCCGAGCACCAGCGCGGCGGCTCCGTCCGCGGGCTTCGCGTTCGCCGCCAGCACCATCAGCCCCGTAACGATGACGCCGTAGACCATCACCGCGATAAAGACGCCGTTCACGGCGCGGAAGGCTGCCGCCGCAAAGCCGCTGCCGCAGAGCCGGCACAGAAGGCTGTACAGCGGCTTGAAGCTGACCGCGAAAAGCCACACGCTGAGAATGATTCCCAAAATATTGCCGACGTTGAGAACGTGAATCGAAATCGGAATCACGAACCACACCAGCATGACGAGCGCGAGCGCCGCGCCCAAAATTCTGATAATTGTTTCCCAAATACCCATAAGCGCCTCCCGAAAGCTTCTTTTTCTCCAGTATACCGCAATTCGGAAAGGATTGCAACCGCCGCGGAGCAAAGGGCAGATTATCGGACATCTGTTCGCATATAATAAAAGAGAACCTCTGAAAATTCCTTACCGCGCATAAGCACGACATTGAATGATTGGAGATTCCCATAAAAACAGAAGCTTTGAAGGAGGAAGGGTATATGTTCAATTTTTGTCTGTATGTTTTTATTCTCTACGCGGCGGAAGGCTCCGCGCGCGCGATTCTTTCCAAACCGAAGAAAAAGCGCCGCCCGCGCAAGCAATCACCCGCACACACCAGGAGAGGCTGCCGCAGAACGCGGCAGCCTCTGATCGCAAAAAGGCCTGTCCGTTCTGGCTTTCGGCGGGGAATCCCGGGCGGATGCGCGGGATAGCGCCGCAAACGCTTCACCGCTTCGGAGGCGTTTGCGGTTCTTATTGCCGTGCTCCGAAAGAGTCCGTATCAGAACGCCCTCGGATCCAGGTGATAGACCGTGCCGTAGTCCATGTTGACGGCGTAATCCACCGTGAAGTCG
>ONSE01000215.1 GCA_900320415.1 uncultured Eubacteriales bacterium | reverse complement strand
GGACGACAACGCAGTTATGCGGAATTTAACGCGACAGATGTTAATGAGTTTTATTAGAAGATAGTATTATGCTTTTTTATCGGTGTTGACTTTTCCGTCCACACGCATTTCTCCAAAAACGCCTGTCAGCTCGACAACCCTTTCAATCGGGGCAAAGGACAGTCCGGAGGTGTTCTTCGTCTGCCCTGTCGGGCTGACGGAAAGCGTGATATGGGGCACCTCCACCTGCGAAAACAGCTCCTTGAGTTCCGTATTATCGGAATGCAGCGTTACGGAAACGCCTTCGTTTTCCGCGTCGCTGCCGTAGCCCGTAATGACCACCCTCACCCTCTCACCGAACAGATGAAAGGGCACCTCGCCGGGTTTGTAGGCAACGGTGACATGGGGATGTACGATTTTTCTCTCCAGCGGACTTCGAGTCTGGCACGAGCGCTCCATCGCGCTGTCCAGAGCGTCCGGACGCAGAAAAACGCCGTAATACAGACAATTGTGCTTCATTTCTCTTCTCCTTGATACAATCAATTTGACGACGACCCCCACAATAAGCAGCGCCAGAAATCCCCAGAGGACAGCGTGTAACGGATGCGTTTTCCACAGCAGCACCAGCCTGCCGAAAACACCCTCCGCCTGCGCATCCATATACGCATCTGCCAATTTGGAGGACAAGTCGCCCGCGTCGGTGAACGCCGAGACGATTCCCACCAATGAGAGAGCCGCCAGAGCAAGATTCAACCTGTTCTCGCGTTCTCCCCGCTTTTTCTCCGCCTGCTCCTCTCTGATGTTCTGCAGCACCTTGCTCTTTTCCGCCTCGCGCAGCAAAATCCTGTCGAGCATTTCCAGAGGCTCCTCAACATCCTCGTACATCCGCTCCAGCGAAAACGCTTCGCTCACCTCGGAATACAGAAGTTGATAGTTGATGACCTCGGATATTCTCGAAAAGACAAAGTAGGTTTTGAAATCGCTCAGTCTTTTTTTATATTCCTCCAATTTTTCAATATTATTCTCCAGTTCCGTATCGATTTGCATTAAAAAGGAATAGAGCATGAATTTCTGGTGCAGAAGGAATGCAAACATATACTGGTACTCCTTCTTGAAATTCTTGGGAAAGGTTCTCTTCAGAAAGGAATCATTTCCAAAAGAAGAGCAGACACAAATCGCGGACTGATCCGAAACAGCCCAGACCAGCGGCTCGGTGATGCAGATTTTGTTGAGATGGCTTTCCTTTCTCTCCTCCGACAGCCTGTGATTCAGCGAGGCGTTGTCCTGAAGATAGAGCAGGAGCATATCGTCGAGCCTTTCCTCGTGATAGTAGAGCGTCATCATGTAGGCGATGGTATTCTTCGGGATGGTGTAGTAAAAGAACTCCGCGTCATACTCCGCCGCGACCTCGCTCACGCTTTCGCGGGCAAGCTCCAGGAGGGTAAAAGGCGTTTCCTCTTCCCCGGTACGATACTGCGTCACGGCCACCTTTCTGATGACCGCTCTGGCGTTTACCAGGCTCCTTTCATCAGCGTCCTTCTGACTCAGGCGGATCGTTAGCAGACAAACCCCCGTTGAAAACAGAAACAGCTCCATATTCTCCACAACGACGGAAAAGCGGCCCAGGAACCACCTTGATACAGGATAGTCCACATCGGTGAATCTCTCGCACACCCCCGTGAAGGCCGCCGAGGACTGTTTCTTCCTCTCGGAAATCACATAATGCCGGCAGCGGTTCCGGCCGTCGGAGCCGTCCACCTTGTTTGCCACAAACCTGAAAAAATATCTCAGGTCGATCTTATCCTCCTCCCACCAACTGCTTGATGAGAAGGCCTCCGCGATCATGTCAAACAGATTCGGATTGACTCTGAACGGAAGAAACAATATGGATGTATTGTCAAACTGCCGCATCTTTTCCGCCTCCCTTTTTTCGTTCCTGACGCCTTACTTTCCGCTCTCCTGACGTCTTTCTATCCGATACCCCAGCGCGAGTATTGCCTTGAGCGTCTCAAGCGCCGTATTGCGGTCATATTCCTTTTCCGACTCAGGCAGATCGCCGTACGGCACCAGGCAGGGAGTCTGCTTTTTGGCGTCGTCGCGGCATTCTCCGTATGTCCAGCCCTCCGCGATCCTACCCGCCGCCCAGTTGTCGTGAACATTTTCGGCGAGCAGCTCCGCAAGCTGCAGCAAACCCTCCTCCAGTACCGTATCTTCCGTGTTAATCGGTTTCGGCGTGTACATCAATAATCACCTTTCCTGAAATAGTATACTGTATTCTTTCCTTCGGACAGACTTTTTCCGGAAGGATCCCGTCAGTCCTTGTACTTTTCCACCGCGCTCAATTCGTACCATGGCTTGATATTGCTGTGGCACTTCGCGCGGTCCCTGCGGACCTCCGAATAGGAGAACCCGTTTACACGCATATATGCGTTCCAGCGCGCGTGCTCCGTCAGCATTCTCGCAAGGCAGCGCCCGCAGTTACAGACCATTATATCTCTATGCCGCGAAGCGCTGTCAAATGAATCAAAATACTCGTTGAAATAATCTGACAGCATCTGCTGATGAATTTGTCTTGCCATGGAAGAATCACGGAAGTATTCGTAGCTTGTATATTTGAGTATCTCTTTCATGATTCCCTCGGGATTCTGATCTTTTTCCAGATCGCTGACCGTCCACTCGGAGGGAACGATCGGGCTCTTTCCCTTTTCCTTCCTGATTTTGTTTTCCTCATCAAAGTATTGATCCATCTCGGAACGGAAGGCGCTCAGGATCTCCGCTTTTCGTTCGTCCGTCTCTCCCTCCGGCAGAGTATGGTAGCTCTCCCGCAGCTTTTTCTGGTGACTGATCCACTCAAAGTGGCGCCATACTGCCTCCGCCTCCTGTTCCATCATCTTCTTGAGATCCGAATAGTTGAAATGCTGGGACATATGCCCGATAAAGCGGATATGATAAGGGATATCCTTATAATTGACAATTCCTCCTCTGCTTTGGTTGCAGCTGAGGTTATCGGCTGTCTTGTTGTCAAACACGATGGAGCAGATGATCGGCAGCTCATCGGAATGCTTTTTTACCGAATTTTCATCCACTGAATTCAGACGGTCAAACAGACGTCTGAATTTCACAGCCAGCTCTATGTTCCGTTCGTCCTCGCCCAGAGCTACAAGCACAAGCTGTACATTGCTGAACAAGCCTCGTTCTGTCGCTGACTCTTTCTCATTGAACAGATCGTTCAGCTCTGAGGTGTTGCTGTCTACGGACGAATACACACGGATCTCAAACTGACAATCTCCTTTCGTGTCCATTCGGTAACAAAAGCGTCCGGGAGTGCTCAGGTCGGTCTTGAGAAGGGCGATATCCGGCATCACGCCGCTGATTCTCTTGTGAATGGTATCTTTGTCAGCCGCGTCTATGATATGTATGCAAAGACGATAACCGTGGATCTGATACATCCAGAGAGCGTTCTTCAGAAACGCCATTCCGTATTGTCCGAGTCCCGCGATCACAAGTGAAATCGTCCGCTCGGCTGCCGCATGGCGGAATAACGGCTTGATCAGCGTATCATCCCTCAGGGTGCTGACCGCCAGGCGGTCGATACTGTCTACCCTGCGGAAATAGTAGCAGTCTCCCCTGCCGTACATGGATTTCGCGTTTTCGGGAGAAGCAAGAAACTTCGTATAATCCTCGTTGACGGCAAGCCTTGTCTGTCTGCTGACCGTATACTCGCCCTTGTCAAGCGTATCAAGGATATAACCCGCGGTCGGATGTGAAGAAAACAGAAACAGCGAACAGTTAGTGTATTCCCTGCAGCTGTCATTGAGCTTAATGGTTTGCTCCAGATTCTCCGTTTCGTCCCTGCCGATAATAAAGAACACACGCCTTCCGAAAACCGTGCCTCTTTTCTCCTTTGTCTTGACGTTGCAAAACAGCTTGAGCGCGGTGATATCCTTCTTCATGGTCAGGGCGCCCAGCTTGCTCACCTGCTCCACCAGCTCGGTTATCGACTCCTCCTCGGAGACGTGAACATCGGTGAAAATCAGCAGCATATGCTGTTTGAGATAAAGCCCTATCAGCCACGCGGGAATTTTCTTTTCTATGCCGCCGTTTTTGCTCTTATGATATTCCTTCAGCATCTTGATTTCTTCCTCGCGTACACTCTCCGCCAGCGCCGCAGATTCGGGAGACAGCTCTGAAAACACATAGATATTCATAGAACTGAAGTGTTTCAGCAAACGGATCCGGAAGGACGCGAAAATATCCTTCAACAGGGATAACAAGGCGCCGATTGTCAGGACAGGAGAAAAGATAATAAATACCGCCAGGTATAACTGTAGCGGAGGATTTCCCGACGCCTTTTTCATGATCTCTTCGGCGCCAAGATCGATTGTAAACTCCTGGAGAGCAGAAGAGAACGAACTGATTACGGTCTGGAATCTTCCCAATTCATTGTCAGCTGCGTACAGGGGAAGCAGGATCATCCAGCTTGACAAAAAGAACAGCACCATGCCCGCGATATAGGCAGGCTGAAAAGGCCAGCTTGGCCGCTGACGGAATCCGCCCATCAAAAAGCGGACTAACAAGAGAATGGCTCCCGCCATCAGTACGAGTGACAGGGGGAAGAAAACAGGATAAGTAAACATACGGCTCATACCTCCTAGGGGAATTGTTCTTTTCTTCCGTTTTGCGGGGCGGCTGACGCAATGATGCCTGCGATTCATTTCAGCGTGTGCTGTTGCCTGCAACGTATATTATTAACCGCAATCCCATCCGATAATCGCATCTCACACCGCAATCACTTCAATTATATCCTAATTTTTTATACAAGGCAATACATTTCCACTTATTCCAAACAATTTTTTGTGAATTTAGCGATATTTTGATAGCAATATCAAACGGATAAAACCTACCGCCGCTGTTTTCACGCGACGATAGGTTTGATACACCCGCGGCGGGTGCAGCTGTTTTCGAATCCATCTGTTTTTGTCACCAAAACCAAGGCACCCTTCAATAGATGTCGTTCTTCTGAGCTCAGATGTTGATATCTCTCGTGTTCCGTTCTGCAATTGGATTTGTCCATAATTGACGATTCCTTTCGAATCGGTGTCGGCAAACTCAATTCTGCTACAAAATCATCGTTTTGGACTCTTTTTTATTGTTTCAACTTCATTTTACAATGTGCCGAGTTTCAAGGATTATGGTGAAATTCCGAGACAAAAAAAGGACAGTTCAACGAACTGTCCTTTGGTCGAGGTGACAGGATTTGAACCTGCGGCCCCATCGTCCCGAACGATGTGCGCTACCAAACTGCGCTACACCTCGAAATAAAACAGCCCCGAGTTACTCGAGGCTGATGGCTGCGGAATAGGGATTCGAACCCCAACAAACAGAGTCAGAGTCTGTCGTGCTACCGTTACACTATTCCGCAAG
>ONSE01000103.1 GCA_900320415.1 uncultured Eubacteriales bacterium | reverse complement strand
TTTTTTGCGGTAGGATAATATATATTTTTGTGGTTTGGTGAATAAATGTTTCTTTCACCCCGATTTGCTCACAGATCCGTACGGACGGTTCAACAAAATTGCCAAAGCGGCATTTTCCGGACTTAGCTTTGAAAACAGGTTTGTATGCTGTTTCCGCGGCCTGGAGGATACAACCGAGGGAACAGCATTGTCCCGTATCACGGTTTGCACAGCACCGTTTTGCGTCCTTCGGATAAAAATATCCCCGAAGGTCAGATTGATGTCCGACCTTCGGGGATAATGACGTATTGTGTTTTTGGGTAAGTATTCTTTATTTCTTCGCCTTCAGCTCGCTGGTGCAATGGGGGCATCTTGTCGCCTTGATATCGATCTCGCTGCAGCAGAACGGGCAGGTCTTTGTGGTGGGTTCTTCTTCCTTCTCTTCCTTCTTCTTGAGGCTTGTGAGCTTGTTGATGCCCTTGACCATCAGGAAGATGATGAGCGCCATGATCAGGAAGTTGATAATAGCGGAGATAAAGTTGCCGAACGCGATGGGGCCAACATTGAGAACCTGGGTCATCTCGTCGATGGACTCCACGCCGAGCGCCTTACTGATGATGAGCTGGATGACGGGGGTGATGACATCATTACAGAGCGAGGTGACAATCGCACCAAACGCGCCGCCGATGATAACGCCGACCGCCATGTCCATCACGTTGCCGCGGCTGATGAATTCTTTGAATTCAGCCATGAATTTTTTCATTGAGTTTCCCTCTTTCCTTATTTATTCGAGCAGTTTCCTGCTTGGATCCTTATTTCAGAAGCGCCTTATGGAACACCTTTTTGCCCTTTTTGATGACAACGTAGCCCTTCTCAAACGCCGCCTCGGTGAACCTCGCGTTCACGTCGGTCACCTTCTCGTCGTCAACGGAAATGCCGCCCTGATCGATCAGGCGTCTGCCCTCCTTTTTGGAGGGGATCAGTCCGCATTGGGAGAGCAGATCGAGAACCGCGATACCGTCCCCGCCCAGCGCCGCGCGGTCAATCTCGGTGGAGGGCATATTGTCGGTGTTCTGCTTGCTGCCGAAGAGCGCTCTCGCCGCCTCCTGCGCCTTGTCTGCCTCTTCCTTGCCGTGGATCAGCTCTGTCAGCTCGTGCGCAAGCACCTCTTTTGCCTTGTTGATCTCGCTGCCCTCGAGCTTGGCAAGCTCCTCGATCTCCTCGAGCGGCAGGAAGGTCAGCATCTTGAGACACTTGACGACATCCGCGTCGTCCACGTTTCTCCAGTACTGGTAAAATTCATAGGGGCTGGTCTTGTTTGCGTCAAGCCATACCGCGCCCGACTGGGTCTTGCCCATCTTCTTGCCCTCGGAATTGAGCAGCAGGTTGATGGTCATGGCGTAAGCGTCCTTGCCCAGCTTGCGGCGGATTAGCTCGGTGCCGCCCAGCATATTGCTCCACTGATCGTCTCCGCCAAACTGCATATTGCAGCCGTATCTCTGATAGAGGGCGTAGAAATCGTAGGACTGCATAATCATGTAGTTGAATTCCAGAAAGCTGAGACCTCTCTCGAGTCTCTGCTTGTAGCACTCCGCCGTCAGCATCCTGTTGACACTGAAGCACGCGCCGACCTCGCGCAGCAGCTCCACGTAGTTGAGGTCGAGCAGCCACTCCGCGTTATCCACCATCAGCGCCTTGCCGTCGGAGAAGTCGATAAACCTGCTCATCTGCTTTCTGAAGCAGTCAACATTGTGCTGAATCTGCTCTCTGGTGAGCATCTGGCGCATATCGGTACGTCCCGAGGGATCTCCAATCATGCCCGTGCCGCCGCCCAGAAGCGCGATCGGCTTGTTGCCTGCCATCTGCAGACGCTTCATCAGGCAGAGCGCCATGAAGTGACCTACATGAAGGCTGTCCGCCGTGGGATCAAAGCCGATATAGAATACCGCCTTGCCGGAATTCACTAATTCTCTGATTTCTTCTTCGTCTGTTACCTGTGCAATCAGACCTCTTGCAATGAGTTCCTCGTATACACCCATCAATCTAATCCTTTCTTCTGTGAACTGGCGCGATCCGCGCCTTTTATAGTATAGCCCTTTATCCCGTTTCGGTCAAGGCTTTTTTATGCATATTTCATAATTTTTACGACAAACTTCTCCCGTAAAGCTATTTCTTCTTCCGTGAATAGCGCGCGTATTTTTTCTTCGTCTTTTGCTGCGGGGCGGATTTTTTGGAATAGCCGCCGTCCGTCATGCCCGCGGCCGGGGTGACAAGACACTTTTTGCCGCTCCCGATCAAATCCCTTCTGCCCGCCTTGATCAGCGCCTGTATCACGAGCGGCTTGTTCTCGGGAATGAAGTACTGCAGCAGCGCGCGCTGCATCGCCTTGTCCCTGTCCTTTTTGGGGACATAGACAGGCTCGAGCGTGTAGGGGTCAAGCTCCGTGTAGAACATCGCCGTGGAGATCGTTCCGGGGGTGGGATAAAAATCCTGCACCTGCTTGGGGTGGATATTCTCCGCCTTGCAGAACAGCGCCAGCTCCACCGCGTCCTTCAGCGTCGCCCCGGGATGGGAGCTCATCAGATACGGCACAACGTACTGGTTTTTCCTCTCCCTTCCCGTGAGAGCATAGAACTTGTCGCAGAACCGCTTGTAGGTTTCAATATGCGGCTTGCCCATCTTGTCGAGCACAGCCGCCGAGCAGTGCTCGGGCGCGACGCGCAGCTGGCCGCTGATGTGATAGCGGACCAGCTCCTCAAAGAAGGCGTCGTCCTCATCCTCCATCAGGTAGTCAAAGCGGATGCCGCTGCGGATAAAGACCTTCTTGATGCCGTCGAGCCCGCGCAGCCTGCGCAGCAGTTCCAGATACTCGGTGTGAGATACCTGCATATTGGGGCAGGGCTTGGGAGCGAGGCACCTGCGGTTCCTGCACACACCCAGCTTCTTCTGCTTTTCGCAGGAGGGCAGGCGGAAGTTCGCGGTGGGACCTCCCACATCGCTGATATAACCCTTGAAGCGCGGATTTTCAAGGAAGCTCTCCGCCTCTTTCAGCACACTTTCCTCACTGCGGACGGTAACGGTGCGTCCCTGATGAAAGGCGAGCGAGCAGAAGTTGCACGCGCCGAAGCAGCCGCGGTTGTGGGTGATGGAAAATTCCACCTCCGCGATCCCGGGAACGCCGCCTGCCGCCTCATAGCATTTCGGGTACCACCGCTCATAGGGCAGCGAGTACACATGGTCAAGCTCCTCCGTGTTCAGCGGCGGCATGGGCGGATTCTGCACCAGCAAATACCTTCCGTGCCGCTGGATCAGCGTTTTGCCGCGCACCGCGTCCGCCTCCTCCAGCTCCTTGCGGGCAGCAACCGCATAGTCGCGCTTGCTTTCTTTTACGCGCTCAAAGCTCGGCAGCTCCACCGCCGAGCGCGGCACATAATCCTCGGTGCGCACCTTGCAGCAGATACCGCGCATATCCTGCAGCGCCTCCACGGGATAGCCGTCGCTGAGCCGTTTGGCGATCTCGCGCGTTTGCAGCTCTCCCATTCCGTAAACCAGAATATCCGCGCCGCTGTCAAATAGAATGGAGGGCATGACCGAATCGCTCCAGTAGTCATAGTGGGCAAAACGGCGCAGGGACGCTTCCAGACCGCCGATGATGATCGGGCTGTCGGGAAACAGCCTGCGCAGAATGCGGCAGTATACCGTCACAGCCCTGTCGGGGCGCTTTCCGTTTTTTCCTCCCGCGGTGTAGGCGTCGTCATGACGCCTGCGCCTGGCAACGGTGTAGTGAGCCACCATGCTGTCAATGTTGCCCGCGGAGACCATAAAGCCCAGACGCGGCTTGCCGAACTGCGTAAAATCCTTATCGGATTTCCAGTCGGGCTGCGCTAAAAACGCGACGCGGCAACCGCAGTCCTCGAGGACACGCGTGATGATTGCCGCGCCGAAGGAGGGGTGATCCACATAGCTGTCGCCGCAGACGTACACAAAATCCACACTGTCCCAGCCGCGCTCACGCATTTCGGCGGCATTCATCGGCAAAAAGCCCATGGTTTCCCCCTCCGTTATTCACTCTTGTTTTGCAGAACATTTCTGCGTTCCAGCCACTCATTGTAGGTCATCAGCACGTCGCGCGGCTTGGAGCCCTGGTGAGGTCCCACCACGCCGAGCTGCTCCATGTCGTCGATCATTCTGCCCGCTCGGGCGTAGCCGACCTTGAGACGTCTCTGAATCAGCGAGGTGGAGGCCTGTCCCGCCTCGATGACGCACTGAATCGCCTCCTCCATCTTCGCGTCCACCGCGAGACCGTCGTCGTCGTCTCCGCCGCCCGACTTCTTGCCCTGGTTGATCTCCTCGCTGGCGATGCGCTTGATGCTCTCCTCGATCTCGGCGTTGTACTCCGCCTTGGCGGATTTCTTGATGTAGCCCGTCACGCTCTCGATCTCCTCCTCGGAGGCGTAGCAGCCCTGGATTCTCACGGGTTTGGGCGCGCCGACGGGAGAGAAGAGCATATCGCCGCGTCCGATCAGCTTCTCGCCGCCGCCCGTATCGAGAATGGTGCGGCTGTCCATGTTGGAGCTCACCTTGAGCGCGATACGGCTCGGAACGTTCGCTTTGATCAGACCCGTGATAACGTTGACGGTAGGTCTCTGTGTGGCGAGGATCAGGTGCATACCCGCCGCACGCGCCATCTGCGCCAGACGGCAGATGCTGTCCTCTACCTCACTGGGCGCCGCCATCATCAGATCCGCCAGCTCGTCGATCGCGATGACCACGCGGCTCATCTTTTCCTTGGCGACGGGCAGTCCGCCCACCTCCATCACAGGCTGCACCAGCTCTCCGTCCTCATTGCGGACGGGAGGATGCTCGTCAATGTATTTTAAGTTTCTTTCGATTAATGAATTATAGGAATCTATATCCTTGCAGTCGTATTCCGAGAAAATCTTGTAGCGGTTGAGCATTTCGCTGACCGCCCAGCCCAGCGCGCCCGCCGCCTTCTTCGCGTCGGAAACGATCGGCACCAGCAGATGCGGAATCCCTTTATATTTGGAAAACTCTACCATCTTCGGGTCAATCAGCAGCAGCTTCACCTCGTCGGGCGTCGCCTTATACAGAATGCTGATCAAAATGGAGTTCACGCAGACCGATTTACCGGAGCCTGTCGTACCCGCGATCAGCAGGTGCGGCATTTTGGCAATATCGGTGACGACGATCTCACCCGAGATATCGCGTCCCAGCACCGCCGTCAGCTTGCTCTTGGCATTGCGGAACTCGTCGGAGTCAATCAGCTCACGCATGGAAACCATGCTGACGACCTTGTTCGGCACCTCGATACCGACCGCTGCCTTACCGGGGATGGGCGCCTCGATACGCACGCCGTTGGCGGCGAGGTTGAGGGCGATATCATCCGAAAGGTTGGTGATCTTGCTGATTTTTACGCCGGGAGCGGGCTGCAGCT
Organism: uncultured Eubacteriales bacterium; assembly: GCA_900320415.1. GTDB lineage: Bacteria > Bacillota > Clostridia > Oscillospirales > Acutalibacteraceae > Ruminococcoides. The sequence continues at coordinate 3,291 of ONSE01000103.1, read as the reverse complement.
CATAGCGCGTGACGGAGGGACCTCGGCAGATGTTCACGATCCTCGCGTTCACACCGAAGCTGGTGAGGGTCTCAACCAGCTTGCGCGAGTTCTGCTCCAGCTCCTCCCGTGCGCTTGCGTCGTTGGTGTTTTCCTTGAGGCGCAGCAGCTGCACGGGAGGATAGTGATAAACCTTCTCAGGCTTTGCCGCATCGGAAACCTCTGCCTGATAGCCGATGCCGTCAAATTCGGAGACCTCCTCCCCGTCGTCCTTCCGGGGGGCAGCGGGAACCGCTTCGGGCTTCGCCGCTCTCTGCTCCGGAACAAAGCTGTCGGACCGCTTCTCACGTGAAATATCTTCCGCGGTCTCCTCTGCCGCGGAGCCCTTCTTGGCATCATAAGGGCGGTCAGCACGGTTGATGATGCTGAGCAGATCCGACGAGAGGTCAAGCTCGGAGGCGTTGCCCTCGTTGTCATCGGAGTAGTCAAGCACCGTGCGGTCAGGCTCGGGCGTGAGGATCCCCGCCTCCGTCAGCACCTCGACGGGTGTAGCGGCAGCCTTTTCCCTGCCGCGTTTTTTCTTCGGTGTATCGAGAGGAATGTCGATCGCGCCGCCTGAACGTCCTCTTCGGGTATCCTCTTCCGCCTGCGCTTCCTCCTCACGGCGCGCTCTTTCGCGCTCCTCCTCCGCACGGCGGCGGCGCTCCTCGCTGCGCTCCATATACCTCTGACGCTGCCTCCGCGCCCTGTCCATCGTGCGGCTCGCCGCTCTCGCGACGTCCTTCACACTGAGATTGGTCAGGACAAAAATCAGAACCGCGAGCGCGATGACAGTGAGAATCGTCGCCACCATCCTGCCGCAAAGGAACGCGAGCGGATAACCGAGAACGCCGCCCATCATGCCGCTGCTGAGAGGTATGTAGCCGCTGTCATTAAAGGCGTCGAGATAGAGATTGCCCAGCGCCGCGAAGAAGTTCATATCCTGATGCTTCGCGCCCGCTATCAGGTGGACAAACGCGCCCGCCAGAAGAATCAGCAGGACACAAAGCACTACCTTTGTCTCAAAATGCGCCACATAGCGCTCCTTCTCGTTCATCACGGTAAGATATACAAACGCCGCGGGAATCAGGAATATCCCGAGTCCGAAAACGCCGAAGAAGAACGAGCGGATCGCCGTCCAGATATTGCTGCCCGGGATAAAAATCATCACACCGAAAACGATCGCGACAGCGATGTAAAGAATGGAGCGTATGCGCGGACTCACACGCGGCGCGGATGGTTTTGCCTCCCTTGCGGGTGCGGATCCTGCACCTCTCGGCGCCGATGCTTTCTTTCGCGCAGGGGCTTTTTTGGGGGCTGCCGTTGTTTTTTTTGCTCTTGTCTGCTGTTTTGCTGACAAATCTGTCACTCCTGTTTTCTAGAATCAGCCGACGGGCATGGGGAAAAGATTACTGCCCAGCGGCGCGCCCGTGAAGAGGTTGGCGCCGGTCACGATCTCGACCAGGGAAACAACAATCAGCGCAACGCCCACAACGGCGGTATATATTACAAAAATCATCATTTTATCGGTTTTGAGGAACCACTTGAATACCCAGATGGCAAGGTAGCCGACCACGGCGGACACCGCCATACCGATCAGGGTGGGAACCGGCTCAAGCTGCAGACCGCCCGGCGCCTGGAGGGCGTCAACACCCTCCAGCGCCGCCGCCGCGATGATCGCGGGGGTGCCGAGAACGAAGGTGTAATCGAGCGCCTTCTGCTTATTGATGCCGCGCATCTCTCCCACCGCGAGAGTCGAGCCCGAACGGGAAACTCCGGGAAACAGCGCCGCGACGCACTGCATCAGACCGACGCAAACCGCGTCAAAAACGGTGTAGGTCTCTCTGCCCTTGCTGTCGGCGGAGCTTCCCTTGAGGTGTTTGAAGCTGCGCTCGGAGGTGCGCTTGTTGCAGATAATGCCGATGAACAGCATGGCGCTTGTCACACACAGCGAGATAGCCGTGACAAGAAGGATCGGGCTTGCCGCGAAGATATCGGCAAAGTCCTTGACCTTGAGACCCGTTCCGGGAATGGGGATAAACAGCAAAAACAGAGGAATCAGTCCGATGATGAGCATGATGATGAGATTTCTCTCGTAGCTCATATCCTTCCAGCGGAATTTTCCCGTGAAGATGTCGCCGATCATGCGGAAGAACTCCTTGATCAGGCTCCAGATCAGCTTGTGGTAGAACGCCACCACCGCCACCAGCGTACCGATATGCAGCATGACGTTGAAGAACAGATTTCCCTCGCCGCTGACACCGAGAATGTGCTGCGTGATGGCAAGGTGACCGCTGCTGGAAACAGGCAGAAACTCCGTGAGTCCCTGCACGATACCTTGAATAACCGCGTCTAAAATTGTCATTATGTACCTCCGTTTTACTGTGTTTTGTGACTGTGATCCGCCGCTGAGAAGGTATGTACCAACGGCGTTGGAGCCGTTGGGCTTAGTCCTCCTCTGACGGCGGCCGGTCTGCCGTGACAATCATTTCGTACAGCGCCTCCACCGCGTCGGAAACTGTGCCGACCGCGTCGATCAATCCCTCTCTGACAGCGTCCGCGCCGTCGAGGATCGTTCCGACATCAGTGACAAGCTCGCCTGTGTTGAGCACCAGCTCGCCGTAGCGCTCGGGGGAAATCCGCGAGTTCTCCACCACAAAGCCCGTGATCCTGTCCTGCATCCTGCGGAAATACTCAAAGGTCTGCGGCACGCCGAGCGTCAGTCCTGTCGTGCGCACGGGATGAACCGTCATCGAGGCGCTTTTTGCGATGAAGCTCTTTTTCGCCGCCACCGCGAGAGGGATCCCGATGGAATGTCCGCCTCCCAGCACAATGGATACGGTGGGTTTTTTCATGCCCGAGATGACCTCGGCAATGGCAAGCCCCGCCTCCACGTCGCCGCCCACGGTATTAAGCAGCACCAGAAGCCCCTCGATCCGCTCGTCCTCCTCAATGGAGACCAGCAGCGGCAGAATATGCTCATATTTGGTGGTTTTGTGGCGCGAGGGCAGGATATAATGCCCCTCTATCTGCCCGATAATCGTCAGGCAGTGCAGGATCCTTCCCTTGTGCGCGGTGAGAATCGAGCCCGTCTGCATCAGGGGATCTCCCTGCGCGCTTTCCGTAACAGGCTCCTTTTCGCTTTCACCGAATTCCTCCGGCTGTTCGTTCCAGTCTGACATATGACACCTCCGTTGTTAGTATCTCCGGAGATGATACAATCATGCACTGTCCTATTGTATGAACACACGGCGGGAATATGCGGTACGAAAC
>ONSE01000067.1 GCA_900320415.1 uncultured Eubacteriales bacterium | reverse complement strand
CCTGACCCTCGGCGATGTACTCGCCCCAGTTGTAAACATTGACCTCTCCCGCGTCAGCCTTGCCGCAGCCCGCGAACAGAGCCGCCATGGAGCAGAGCATTGCCGCGCAGAGAACTACGCATAAGATTTTTTTCATTTCCCAATCCTCCTGATTGATTTTGATTTGATATTGCCGGTCACCATGTGACAGGAAAACTAATTTTGCTGCAGGGCGCGCTTTTCGGCGCGTCTGTCGCGGATGTTGATCAGCACCATAATAATAATGATGGCGATAAACAGCAGTGTCGAGAGCGCGTTGATGGTCGGTGGGATCTTTTTGCGCAGCATACCGTAGATTTCGGTGCTGAGATTCTGGAACCGCGCGCCCTGCGTGAAGTGCGTGATGACAAAGTCGTCGAGGGAGTAGGTGAAGCTGATCAGAGCGCCCGAAAAGATGCCGGGCATCAGCTCATGGATGACGACCTTGTAGAACGCCTGCCACGGTGTGCAGCCGAGGTCGAGAGCGGCGTCATAGAGACTCTGGTCCATTCTGCGGATCCTCGGCATGACGTTGAGCACCACGAAGGGAACGCAGAAGCAGATATGGGAGAGCAGGACCGTCACATAGCCCATTTCAAAGTTGAAGATGGTGCCGAGGAAGGTGAAGAGCAGCATCAGCGAGACGCCCATGACGATATCGGGGCTGATGATCGGGATGTTGGAGGCGTTCTGGATCAGAATACGGCTCTTTCCCTTGAAGTTGCTGATGCCGATGGCGGCGGCGGTGCCGAGGATCGTCGCGAAGAGCGAAGCGAGGAACGCGATGGAAAGTGTGTTGGTCAGCGCATTCATGATGCGGGTGCTTTTGAACAGCTCGAAATACCAGTCCAGCGTGAAGCCGCCCCATGCCGCCGAGCGGCTCTTGTTGAAGGAGTAGAAGATCAGTACCGCGATAGGCGCGTACATGAACACCATGATCAGCGCGATGTAAATCTTTGTTATGATACCCGTCTTTTTCATTACGCAATCGCCTCCTCATCGCCGAACAGGTTCATCAGAACGAGGAACACCAGGATAAATACCATCAGAACCAGCGAAATCGCGGAGCCGATGTGGTTGTTGGTAAAGAAGATCTTGTCGATGATATCACCGATCATGATATCGTCGGTGCCGCCGAGGTACTGGGCGACAACAAAGGTGCTGGCGCTGGGAACGAATACCATGGTGATGCCCGAAATGATGCCGGGGATGCTCAGCGGAAAGACGACCTTTTTGAATACCGCGACGCGGTTGGAACCGAGATCCTGCGCCGCCTCGATCAGTCCCTTGTCGATTTTTCCCATAACGGTGTAGATCGGGAGCAGCATGAAAGGCATATACTCGTAGACCATGCCGACGATGACTGCCGTGGTGTTGTTGCCGTAGGAGCCGTGAATGCCGATGAGGGAGAGCAGCGTGTCAAGCGGACCGCCGTTCTGGAGGATGAGCACCCACGCGTAAATGCGGAGCAAAAAGTTCATCCACATCGGGATCATCAGCAGCATGACGACCATATTCTGCGTGCTCTCGCGCATCTGGGATAGCATATAGGCGAGGGGATAGGCGATGATCAGACACAGCACGGTGGAAATCAGCGCGATCCACAGCGATTTCAGAAAGACGTTGGTGTACTGGAACGCGGAGGAGAACGCTTCGAGCGAAAATCCGCCGCTGTTGTCGGTGAAGGCGGTGACGCCGATCATCACCAGCGGTATCATGGTGAATACCAGCATCCAGATGATATAGGGGATGGAGAGCTTTCTGGATTTCATGCTCAGCCCTCCCTTGCCGCGGGTTCGGGGTCAAGCACCTCGAATTCCGCCTTTTCAAAATCAAAGTTGAGCGGCACATAGGTCGCGACCTGCTCGTCGGTATCGCTGAGCATCAGCCACTTGCGCTCATCGGACTCGAGAATGATCTCGTTGTGCTCGCCCTTGTAGATAACGGACTCGATGAACACGTCCTGCAGATCGCCGTCGCCGTCACCCGCGAGCGAGAGCGCCTCGGGCGGCAGGGTAACGCGCAGCCGCGTTCCTTCGGGGAAGTAATGGTTCGGCACCTCGACGGTCACGCCCTCCAGCTCAAATGAGAAGGTGTTGGCGCTCTCGTCGGAGGAGGAAACCTCGGTTTCAATTATATTGTCATAGAAGGGCAGCAGCTTGTTCATGATCTGGATGTTGAACGGCACGACGCTCATGCCGACGGTGCTGCCGATCGCCGCGCTGGAGGTGGAGTGTACCAGGATCTCGCACTTGCCGCAGCGGATGCTCATCTCGTAGTGAACGCCCTTGAAGGTCAGCTTTTCGACCACGCCGACAAGCTGTCCCTCCTCGGGGGAGGTGATCATGATGTCCTCGGGACGGATGACCACGTCCACGGGAGTGTTCCTTCCGAAGCCCTTGTCCACGCATTCCAGCTCGGTGCCGAGGATGCGGATGCGGCAGTCGTCGATCATCGTGCCGTTGAGGATGTTCGCCTCGCCGATGAAGTCCGCGACGAAGGCGTTGACAGGCTCGTTGTAGATGTCCTCTGGCGTGCCGATCTGCTCGATCACGCCGTTGTTCATGACGACGACGCGGTCGCTCATGGTGAGCGCCTCCTCCTGGTCGTGCGTGACGTAGATGAAGGTCTTCTGCGTGCTCTTCTGAATGTCCTTGAGCTCGATCTGCATATCCTTGCGCAGCTTGAGGTCGAGCGCGCCGAGCGGCTCGTCGAGGAGGATGATGTCGGGATCGCAGACGAGGGCGCGCGCGATGGCGACGCGCTGCTGCTGACCGCCCGACAGCTTCTGCACGGGACGTTTTTCATAGCCCTTGAGATCTACGACGGCGAGCATCTTGCTGACCTTACGTTTGATTTCATCCTTCGGCAGCTTTTTGAGCTTGAGTCCGAAGGCAACGTTATCAAAGACGTTGAGATGCGGGAACAGCGAATATTTCTGAAATACCGTATTGACGTTCCTTTTGTGGGGCGGCAGTCCGTTGATGCGCTCGCCGTCAAAGATGACGTCGCCGCTTTCGGGCTCGACAAAGCCGCCGATGATTCGCAGCGTTGTGGTCTTGCCGCAGCCGCTGGGGCCGAGGATTGTCACGAATTCCTTTTCGCGAATGTCAAGGCTGATATGGTTGAGTATCACCTCGCCGTCAAACCTTACAAAAATATCCTTCAAAGATACAATGACCTTTTTTGATGTCTGTTCCATTTATGCACCCCTGTTCTGTATATTTTTTCCGTTTTGCGGGTGCGCCCACAAAACCTTAATAGATTATATGCTAAGTTACCCCAAAAGTCAACAATTACTTACAGGGCGAAAAGGCGCGGAAAACGCGCGCGGGAAACCGCATTAAGAGGACTCTTACAACCCATCAAAAAATATACAAAAAATTTTTATATATTTGTAATAAAAACACTATACTTTTCATTTTTGATTTGCTATAATGATAATGAATTATTATGAAAGGATGGTTTTTTGATGAAAATGTTCAAAAAGCTCGTAAGCGTTGTTTGCGCGGCAACAGTGCTCACGTCCTCTCTTGCGTTCACTACCTCAGCGTTCAGCGCGGCTACCGTTTCCGGAGAACAGGTAGCGGCGGACGCGAACCTTCAGGCGAATGTGCAGGACGGCGTAATATTGCACGCGTTTAACTGGTCTTACAATTCAATCAAAGAGAATCTGCCCGCGATCGCGGCGGCAGGCTATTCCACAGTTCAGACCTCTCCCGTGCAGCAGCCCAAGGATTACAGCCTTTCAAAAGACGTGGGCGGCCAGTGGTGGAAGCTCTACCAGCCCGTCAGTATGCAGGTTGCTCAGGACTCCTGGCTCGGCACAAAGGATGACCTGAAATCTCTCTGCGCCGAGGCGGACAAGTACGGCATCAAAATAATCTGCGACATCGTTTCCAACCACTTCGGCAACGAGGAGATGGGCGGCGCCAACGCCCTCAGCACGCAGGTCAAGACCTATCAGCCCGATTTCTACAGCAACTCATCCGCTTATTTCCGCAAGAACAGCATCAACGCGGACAGCGACGCCGACACCCAGAAGATCGTCCAGGGTCACGTTTCCGGCTGTCCCGACCTCAACACAGGCAACACCGACGTGCAGAACGCCGTCATCAGCTACCTCAAGGATCTGATCGACTGCGGCGTTGACGGTTTCCGTTTCGACGCGGCGAAGCACATCGAGACTCCCGACGACGGCGCGTACGCCTCGCAGTACTGGCCGAACGTTTCCGGCGCCGCGAAGGATTACTATTCCCAGAAGAACGGCGGCAAGTCTCTCTACATTTACGGCGAGATCCTGAACACCCCCGGCAACAGCAGAAGCTTCAGCTCCTACACCAAGTACATCAACGTCACCGACAGCGCAACGGGTGACAACATCACTGCTGCCGTCAAGAACGGCAACGTATCGGGCGCCGCGAGAAAGAACTACAGCAGCACGCTCAAGGCGAACCAGGTCGTTCTCTGGGCGGAGTCCCACGACACCTATGAGGGCAGCTCCGGCAACACCTCCTCCATTCCCGACGACCAGATCATCAAATCCTGGGCGATGGTCGCTTCCAGACAGGACGCTACCGCTCTGTATTTCGTGCGCCCCGGCACCGCTCTGATGGGCGAGGCAGGCACCGACACCTCCTACAAGAGCACAGCGGTTTCCGAGATCAACAAGTTCCATAACCTCTTTGTCGGCCAGTCCGAGAAGGTCAGCTACTCGGGCGGCATCTCCTATGTACAGAGAGGCGGCAAGGGCATCGTCCTCGCCAACATCACGGGCGACGCGACCGCGGTTGAAATCGCGGACACCGGCCTTGAGGACGGCACCTATACCGACACCGTAGCGGGCGGCACTTTCACCGTTTCGGGCGGCACCCTCAGCGGTAACATCGGCGCGACAGGCGTCGCGGTCGTTTACGACGGCGATCCCACCCCCAGAGCGACCGGCTCCGTTGAGAGCGGTACCTTCAAGGGCGATACCCTCATCGTGAAGCTCAGCCTTGAGAACGCGGTCAGCGGTACCTACTGCCTTGACGGTTCCACCCCCGTAGCCTTCACCGACGGCACCGCCATCAAGATCGGTTCCGACTACGAGTACGGCGAGACCATCCACCTCACTCTTGCGGCGAGGGACGCGAAGGGCAACACCGAGACTCTGACCTACAACTACAAGAAGGAAGAGGACACCAGCTCCAATATCTACATCTGGTTCGACAAGAAGTCCAGCAAGGGCAAATATTGGAAAACACCTCTCAACTGCTATATGTATGACGAGGACACAGTAGCGGGTACTGTTTACTGCAACGCGGCGTCATGGCCGGGCGAAGGCATGACCTATGACGAGGGACAGGATATGTGGTACTACAAGGTGCCCACCACCAGCTTCGTCAACGGCGAGGCCAGTGACTTTGACCTCACCAAGTCCAAGAACGCTTACTTCATCGTCAGCGGCAGCGGCAACAACCAGCAGTATCCCGCTTCGGGCGCTCACAGCCCCAAGCTCAACGCGCAGTCCTGGGAATACACAGGCGGCACCAAGTTCGTAGCCACCACCCGCGTTCCCACTCCCGTTGTGGTTCCCGCCACCGAGGTAACCAAGGGTAAGGCAGAAGAGCCCACCACAGCTGCGCCCACTACCGTTGCGCCCACAACCCAGAAACCCACCCAGAAGCCCACCACTCCGCAGCCTACCGATCCGCAGCCCTCTTTCCCGCCCGGAAACTATCTGTTCGGCGACGTGAATTTTGACGGCATCGTGGACATCGAGGACGCGACCCTGGTTCAGCTCCACTCCGCAGTAAATGAGTCCGATAAGCGTAGCCTCAAGGGGCTTGCTCTGTTCCTCGCCGATGTGAACAACGACGGCCTTGTGGACATTACGGACGCCACCTATATCCAGCTTTATGCAAACGACAGCCAAAAAGATTTAAAGAGAACAGGTACCCCTTACGTGGTACCTGTTCCTACAACTGCGGCTCCTACTACCGAAAAGCCCTCCACCGCAGCTCCCACCACGCAGGCGCCCACCACCGCGAAGCCTACCCAGGCTCCCACTACCGCAGCGCCTACCACCGCGGCTCCTACCACACAGGAGCCCACCGTCGGCAAGTCCCTTTCCGTAACGGCGGCCTCCAATATCGCGCCCCAGGCGACGACTACCTTTAACCCCGTAGCCAACCAGATCACCGTGACCTGGTGGCTCAATATCCCGACCGCGCGCATGATCAACACCCAGTTCACGGTCGAGTACGACAAGAGCATCCTCGAATATGACACCGACCCCGGCGTCAACCAGGTTTATGACGAGGACGACCCCTACACTGTCGTGCAGCCCCTCGTGCTCCGCGCGACCAACGGCGACGGCACCGTCATCAACACCGAGCCCGAATCCATGCCCGGCGGCGGCATCAAGGGCAACGCCTCCAGAACCTCCGGCTACAAGATGAGCAAGAACGGCGGCAGAGTTCCCTTCGTCTCCGTCACCTTCAAGCCCAAGGAGGGCGTAGAGGGCAAAACCACCGTCAGGCTCAACGTGGAGATCATGCAGATCGGCAGCAACGTTGACGACGCGTTCTACCTGATCAACAACTCCCGCATCATCCGCCCCGACGTCAGCTACCTGCCCTCCGACACGGCGGTCGCTGTTTACGCGGGCCCCTTCAATCCCGACGCGCAGCAGGATCCCGACGCGGAGCAGCCCACCACACAGTATGTGACGGAGGAGCCTACCCTCGGCAATCCCCTCACCGTCACAGCGAAATCCAACGTATTCCCCCAGGCGACCACGACCTTTAATGCGGGAACAAAGAGAATCACCGTTACCTATTGGGTCAACATTTCTCCCGACCGCCTGATCAACACGCAGTTCAAGCTCACCTACGACAAATCCAAGCTCGAATACGACGAAGCTCCCGGGGTCAACCAGGTCTATGACGAGGACGATCCCTCCGAGATCTCGAAATATCTTGTTCTCCGCCTCACAAACGGCAGGGACACCGTCATCAACACCAATCCCACCGATATCCAGGGCGGCGGCATCAGAGGCAACGCCAGCATTTCCGACGGTATCAAGGCGACCGACAACGGCAACCGAAAGGCTTTTGTATCCGTTACCTTCAAGCCCAAGGAGGGTGCGGAGGGAACCACCGTCGTCAATCTCGACGTTGAGATCCTCCAGCTCGGCAACGGCAATCCCGACGCGGACTACTATGTTGTCAACAATTCTCAGATCGTCCGTCCCGACGTGAGCATTCTTCCCACCGACACCGCTACCGCCGTGTATGAGGGAATGTTTGACAACAGCATTCAGCAGGCTCCCGACGTAGTTCCCACCACCGCAGAGCCTACTACCGAGGCCCCCACTACCGAGGAGCCTACAACCGTCGCTCCCACCACTGAGGAGCCCACCACCGAGGAGCCCACCACCGTCGCGCCTACAACCGTCGCTCCCACTACGGTAGCGCCTACCACCGTGGCTCCCACCACCGAGGCGCCCACCGATCCTCCTCTGCCTCCGAAAACCTTCAAGTTCACCGACAACCAGGGCTGGGGCACCGTATACGT
>ONSE01000070.1 GCA_900320415.1 uncultured Eubacteriales bacterium | reverse complement strand
TATGTGAACAGATCCTACAAATTTACCATGACTTTCCTCTCCAGTCCCGAATTGAGTCAGTTACGCGAAAATGAGCGCCTGATACTGATTGCCATCAATAAATCTGTTTATCAGAATCTCTACAGCTTTCTCAGGCTCAACGACAGCCATTTGCAGTATGCTGCGTTCTCTTGCCTGGAGAAGGCGGTTTACGCCATGCGTCTTTACCGTGTGCTGGCGCTCTATCCCGATTATCGGCGTGGCTTTATTGCCACACCCGACTTTTCACTGGAAGCCGCTGAATTTGAAATCGCGGAGAAGGAAGCCTTTGAGCCGTCTGAAGAGCATTTTTCGATAAAGGAATTTTATTATGGACTGCACAGAGTCAATTCTTTTGAGTTCAAAAACGCGTCTATCTCCTCGCAGCTCAAGGACGGCAATATCTATTTGGGACTTTCCTGCGGCAACGAGTTGAGTGATGAACTGCAGGATGAGGTAAGAAAGAACGTGATCGGCGCGTACCTCTCTTTGAGTAAGCATACAACCCTGTTTTTTAACGGCGGACTGGAAAAGGAACTGGAGGAGCTCGAAGGCAGCTTGTACGCGAAATTTGTTGAGTACATGAAAAAAGCCTAAGCTTTCACGAAGGTTTTGAAAAAACTTCAAACAGTTTTCACATTCAGGCTGTAATATATAATCACAGCAAGGATGAAAGCTGATTTACAAAGATAGCCACGAGTTTTTTCATAGATGTTCCTTTAATAGTGAGAACCGGCCGGGAGGTCGGTTTTTGCTTTGTGTGGAGAAAATGCATTATTATTCTTTAAATGAATATTTACAACAAACCTTTGGAGAAAAGGTGTATAAAATATCCCTTGACGGAGGAATGACTTGTCCAAACCGCGACGGTAAAATTGACACAAGGGGCTGTATTTTTTGCAGTAAAGGAGGTTCGGGGGAGTTCTCGGCAGACAGAAGGCTTTCTGTCCGCTGTCAAATTGAGGAAGCGAAAAAGAAAATACAGGCAAAAACAGACTGCCGAAAATTCATCGCGTATTTTCAGCCCTTCACAAACACCTATGCCCCTGTTGATTACCTCAGGAAGATTTACAGCGAAGCGGCTGCCCCCGATGAAATCGTTGCGCTTTCCATTGCCACCCGCCCTGATTGTCTTGGGGAGGAGGTTCTTGAGCTTTTGAGAAATCTGAATCAGATCAAACCCGTTTGGGTAGAGCTTGGCTTGCAGACGATTCATACCGACTCAGCGGCATATATCCGACGCGGATATGATACGGACGTCTATGACAGAGCGGTGAACTCCCTGAAAAAGATCGGAATCAGCGTGATTACGCATATCATTCTCGGACTTCCGTTTGAGACAAAAGAAATGATGCTGCGAAGTGTTGTCTATGCGGGAGAGAGAAGCGACGGCATCAAGCTGCAGCTGCTCCATGTGCTCCGAAACACAGATTTGCAGAAGGACTTTGAGGCAGGGATGTTTGCAGCGCTTTCCATGGAGGAATATATCGACATTCTTTGTGACGCGGTGGAAATGCTGCCGCCCGACACAGTGATACACCGTTTGACAGGCGACGGAGATAAGAAGCTTTTGCTGGCTCCTATGTGGAGCGGGGATAAGAAACGTGTTCTCAACGCCATCAACCGGGCATTTCGTCAGAGAAATATCACGCAGGGAAGCCGGTACCCCAAAACAACTTGACAAAAGAGGATTCAATGGTATAATTGACTCAGATAGATTTTGACAGTTCGTTTGCGCCATCCTGTCGTTAAACAAAACCAGGGCAACCCCCAAGGGGATTCTGTGTCTTTTTGCGATCGGATGCGTCTGCCGAATGGCAGGCGTTTTATTTTTGAGGTGAGTTATGTACAGTTTGAAAACAACCGCAGCATTTGACAGTGCGCATTTTCTCGCGGGATACAATGGGAAATGCGCGAATATTCACGGACACCGCTGGGTGATAGAAGTGGCCGCAGCGCAGGAAAAGCTGGTTGAGAACGGTGAGAAACGCGGCATGGTAATTGATTTCTGCGATCTGAAAAAGGCTGTCAGGGCGATTGCCGACAGCTTTGACCATACTTTGATTTACGAAACCGGTTCACTCAGGAAGGCAACTGTCGCTGCTCTGGAAGCTGAGAGCTTCTCGCTCAAGCAGGTACCGTTCCGTCCGACTGCCGAAAACTTCGCGAGGTATTTTTATCATCAGCTGCTATCCGATGGCTTGCCTGTCAGCAGCGTGACCGTATATGAAACCCCCGACAATTGCGCAGCGTATGAGGAAACAAGATGATGTATCAGGTTGTTGAAACGTTTGTCAGTATCAACGGAGAGGGTGTACGCGCAGGTGAGCTGGCGGCTTTTATCCGGTTCAGGGGCTGCAACCTCAATTGCAGCTACTGCGATACCCGATGGGCAAATCAGCCCGGCGCTCCCTTCGAAGAAAAAAGCGCGGAACAGCTGCTGGAATGGGTCAGGAAAACAGGGGTCAAAAACGTCACGCTGACGGGCGGTGAACCGCTGTACAGAGAAGGAATCGGGGATTTGACAGCACTTTTGCTGCAAAACGGCAACCGCGTGGAGATTGAGACAAACGGCAGTGTATTACTGGAGCCGTTCGCAAAGTCTTCCTTCCGGCCTGTGTTCACCATGGACTATAAGCTTCCCGACAGCGGTATGGAACGATATATGAACCGCAAAAACTTTGCGGTTCTGAATGGCGACGATACAGTCAAGTTTGTCGCGGGAAGTAAAAATGATCTGCGAAGAGCCTTGGAAATCATCCGTCAGTACCAACTCACCGAACGGTGCCATGTGTATTTCAGTCCCGTTTTTGGCATGATTGAGCCGTCGGATATCGTTGCGTTTATGACGGAGCATGGACTGAACGGCGTGCGGCTGCAATTACAGCTGCACAAATTTATCTGGGATCCCAACAAAAGAGGAGTGTAGGAATGGACACCAAAAAAATAGAGGAACACGTATTCGGAATACTGGAAGCTATTGGCGAGGATCCTGACAGAGAGGGACTGCGTGAAACTCCCGCGCGGGTCGCGAGAATGCTGGCCGAGGTGCTGGAGGGCACCGCTTACTCCAACCATGAGATCGCTGAGATGTTCGGAAAAACCTTCACAAATGAGAATCCCTCCGATATGGAAAGCGCGGTGGTGATGAGGGATATCACGGTGTTCAGCTATTGCGAGCATCACCTTGCCCTGATGTACGATATGCGCGTCAACGTCGCCTACGTTCCGCGGGGAAAGGTGCTCGGCCTGAGCAAAATCGCACGCATCTGCGATATGGCGGCAAAGCGCCTGCAGCTGCAGGAGAGGCTGGGCAGAGATATCGCTGAAATCATTTCCGAGGCAGCTGAAACTCCCGATGTCGGTGTGGTGATCAGCGGCTGTCACAGCTGTATGACAGCGCGCGGGATCAGGAACGCGTCCGCCAAAACCGTCACCACTACCTATATGGGTGCATTCAGGAGTAATTCTGAATTGAAGGATTTAATAAATTAGATTGAGGAGATTGCTATGAAAGCGCTTGTTTTGTTCAGCGGAGGGGTTGACAGTACCACCTGTCTGGCGATGGCGATTGAAAAATACGGAAAAGAGAATGTGCTGGCGCTCTCTGTCGGTTACGGACAAAAGCACAGCAAGGAACTGGAAGCGGCGGAGAAAATAGCCGCTTACTATGAAGTAGCAAGAAAAACACTTGACTTGTCGCTGATTTTTGACGGCTCGGACTGTTCTCTGCTAAAAAATACAGATGAAGAAATCCCGAAGGAATCCTATGACGAACAGCTTAAAAAAACAGGCGGCAAGCCCGTATCTACCTATGTGCCTTTCCGGAATGGATTATTTCTCTCGGCAGCGGCAAGCGTAGCGCTTTCTCACGGCTGTGAGGAAATCTATTACGGTGCGCACAGCGACGACGCGGCGGGCAGCGCGTATCCCGATTGCTCAGAGGAGTTTAATAACGCTGTCAATCAGGCGATTTTCCTCGGCAGCGGCAAGCAGCTGCGTGTAAACGCGCCTTTTATCGGCATGACTAAGGCGCAGGTGGTGGCAACCGGGTTAATGATGAAGGTGCCGTATCAAATGACATGGAGTTGTTATGAGGGCAGCGAAAAGCCCTGCGGCGTTTGCGGCACCTGCCGCGACAGGATCGCCGCATTTGCGGCAAACGGGATTGAAGATCCGCTTATGGAGGTAGAAGCATGACAGGAAGAACAGATCGAGAAACGGATAACCTGACCCTTCTCGGAAACAAGAATACCAAGTACGCAACAGATTACGCGCCCGAGGTGCTTGAAACCTTTGTCAATAAGCATCCCGAGAACGATTATTTTGTTAAGTTCAACTGTCCCGAGTTCACGTCGCTGTGTCCGATCACGGGGCAGCCCGATTTTGCGACTGTTTACATCTCCTATATTCCCGATAAGCTGATGGTTGAAAGCAAGTCGCTCAAGCTCTTTTTATTCAGCTTCCGCAACCACGGCGATTTTCACGAGGATTGCGTCAACATCATCATGAAGGACTTAATCAGGCTGTTGCAGCCCAAATATATCGAGGTTTGGGGCAAGTTCCTGCCCCGCGGCGGCATTTCGATTGACCCTTACTGCAACTATGGCAAAAAAGATACAAAATGGGAGAACCTGGCATGGGAAAGACTCTCCCGCCACGATATGAATCCCGAGTCCGTTAATAACAGATGAGAAAAAGGCACATAAACGTCACAGCAGACGTTATGTGCCTTTGGTTTTTTAGAGGTTCCCTTCATTCAATATGAGATGATTTCGTAGCCGTCCTCTGTAACGAGCACCTGGATTTCCCACTGAGCGGAGGGGAGACCGTCCTTGGTGTAAATTGTCCAGCCGTTCTTTTCATCGGTGTAAATCGACGGCTTTCCCATATTGATCATCGGCTCGATTGTAAACATCAGGCCGGGAGCCATCAGCATTTCGGTTCCCCGCTCCGTTACATAGCTGACCCACGGATCCTCGTGGAATTCCAGGCCAATGCCGTGACCGCCAACCTCCTTGACAACGGAATAGCCCATGCTTTTCACATAATCGTTGACAGCCTGTCCCATATCTCCGAGAAATCCCCACGGCTTCACAGCCTTCAAGCCCTCCTGCAGTGCTTGCTTCGCCGCGTCTACAAGAGCCTGCTTTTCGGGACTGACGCTGCCGATACAGAACATCCGGGAGGAATCGGAATAATATCCGTTTAGATTGGTGGAGCAGTCCACATTGACAATATCTCCGTCCTTCAGAATGATATCCTCGGAGGGAATTCCGTGGCAAACCTCGTCGTTAAGCGAGGTGCAGACGCTTTTCGGAAAGCCCTGGTAATTCAGAGGAGCGGGAATGCCGCCCATCCTTGTTGTAATATCATACACCCAGCGGTCTATTTCAGCCGTGGAAATACCCGCTTTGATATGCTCGCCGACATAATCCAGGACGGCGATATTGATTTTTGCGCTCTCTTTAATTTTTTTGATCTGTTCTTTTGTTTTGAGAATGCTGTGGTCCGGGATAATGTGTCCCTGCGCCTCGATCTCTTCCATCCTCTCGTCAAAATCAATATGGCATTTTTTATATTTTTTGCCGCTGCCGCACCAGCACTCGTCATTTCTGCCCGGTTTTTTCATGTAATTCTTTCTTCCTTTCCAATTGATTCATTCCCATGATTCAGACCTATTATATCACTTTGCTCAGGCAACTACAAGGTTATTTTCGTTATTCTTGCCAAAATGGGAGAATTGGGGTATAATTGACATAGCGCTTCACTGCCTCGGCATATACTTTTTGCAGAGGTGGTTCTATGAAAATCCGCAGATTTGTATATCTGTTTCTGATCGTCTTTTTTCTGTCCGTTTTTATTGCCCTGATGATAACCTCCACCGCGAACATTACGCTGAAAACCTCCGCAATACCCGAACCCCGTATGCCTCACCTGATTATTGACGCGGGACACGGAGGAGAGGATGGGGGAGCCGTCAGCGCGGACGGAACGGCGGAAAAGGCGATCAACCTGTCGATTGCGCGGAATACAGAAGCCCTGATGTGCTTCTTTGGCTTTGATACCGAAATGACCCGAACGGATGACAACGATATTTCCGAGGAGGGGGACAGTATCAAAGAGCGGAAAAACAATGATATGAAAAAACGTCTGGAGATATTTAATTCCTCTGAAGATAATGTGATTATCAGTGTCCACCAGAATAAGTTTTCCAATACATCTTCTCACGGCACACAGGTATTTTATTCTCCCAACCATGAGGGCAGCCTGCTCCTTGCGGACGCCATCAAATACTCGGTCAAGGCACAGCTGCAGCCCGACAACGAAAGAAAAAGCAAACCCGCCGACAACAATATCTACTTGCTGAAAAACGCGAAGAATCCTGCGGTGATTGTGGAGTGCGGTTTTCTCTCCAACAGGGAAGAATGCCGGAAGCTGGTCAGTGACAGCTATCAGAAGCAAATGGCCTTCGCGGTAACAACAGGCTTTCTGGATTATTGGAATACCAATTAGGATGTGAAAAAATGGCTAAGATCAAAAGCGTATATATCTGCTCGGAATGCGGGTATGAATCCCCGAAATGGATGGGAAAATGCCCCTCCTGCGGCGAGTGGAACACCATGAACGAAGAAATCAAGGATACGGCAAAGACGGTCCCTGCCGTCAAGGCGCGCAGCCGCGCAAGCAGCTATGCCGCGCCTTATTCTATCCGACAGATCTCGACCGATGATGAACACCGTTACGATACCGGATGTCACGAGCTGAACCGCGTTCTCGGCGGCGGCATTGTAAAGGGAAGTCTGATTCTGCTCGGCGGCGATCCGGGAATCGGAAAGTCGACTGTGCTGATGCAGATTTGCCAGTTCCTCGGAGACACCTTAAAAATCCTCTACGTATCCGGTGAGGAATCCAAACGGCAGCTCAAGCTGCGCGCCATCCGTCTGGAGGTCGATTCCGAAAACCTCTTCGTTATGACCGAAACAGATGTGGAAATTATCTGCGAACAAATCAGAAACATCAAGCCCGATTTGGTGATGATTGACTCTATACAGACAATGAACCTGTCCGAACTCAGTTCCTCTCCCGGCAGTGTCACCCAGGTGAGAGAGTGTACCAACCTCTTGATGAGAACCGCAAAATCCCTGGATATTCCGATGTTTGTGGTCGGTCATGTCAATAAGGAAGGCTCCATCGCAGGACCGAAGGTGCTGGAGCATATTGTGGATACCGTGCTGCACTTTGAGGGAGACAAACAGATGAGCTGCCGAATTCTGAGAGCCATCAAAAACCGATACGGCTCCACCAATGAAATCGGTGTATTTGAAATGACGGATAAGGGGTTGAAGGAAGTGGAGAATCCCTCCGTTATGCTTCTCTCGGGCAGACCGAGCAATGTTTCCGGTACCTGCGTTACCTGTACCATGGAAGGTTCGCGCCCGATACTCGCGGAAACCCAGGGACTCGCGACGCAATCGGGCTACGGTAACGCCCGCAGAATGGCGACGGGCTATGATTATAACCGCCTTTCCATGATTCTGGCGGTACTGGAAAAGCGAGCCGGGTACTTCTTTTCCAACAGTGACACCTATATCAATATTGTGGGAGGACTGCGCGTTGATGAACCAGCCATCGACCTGTCCATTGCAATGGCGCTGATCAGCAGTCTGAAGGATGAGCCTGTCTACGAAAAGGCGGTCGTGTTCGGTGAAATCGGACTCGCAGGTGAAATACGATCCGTATCTCAGGCGCAGCTGCGTGTCAACGAAGCGGTGAGACTGGGCTTTGACCGTATTATTCTCCCGTTTCATAACCTCAAAGGCGTGCAATGCCCGGACGCAAAACTGATTGGCGTCAAAAACATCCGTGAGGCATTTGAGGCGATCACGCAATGAGCAAGCTTTTGATGAGCGATGAATACCCCTGTTTTTGTGCGGAATTGTCAAGGCGGGGATATATAATTATTCCTACAGAGAATATTACTGTATTTCTCGCGCCTGAACGCCGCCACGCGGATATGCAGGCTCTCAGAATCAGAGAACGGCTCTTTACACTTCGCGGTTGCCGAAAGCCGATTGGCGGGAAATATCCGGCGAACGTACGCCTGAACTGCCTGTATCTCAGCGAAACGCTATACGGTAACATGAACGCTGCGGATGATACGGTGCTCGATTATTGCCGCAATAACGGCATCAAAACCGTCCATATCAACCAAGGCTATGCACGCTGCTCGACGCTTGTTGTAAATGAGAATGCTGTCATCACAGCGGACAAGTCTGTTGAAGCGGCGATGATACGAAACGGGGTAGAGGTGCTGAAAATTTCCGCAGGTCATATCCGGCTCAGCGGATTTGATTACGGATTCATCGGAGGCGCTTCCTGCACGCTCGGAAACACTGTTTACTTTTTCGGAGACATAACAAAGCATCCTGATTTTGTGAAAATCAAGGCGTTTATCAGAGGGCATAATTCTATATTAGAAATATTGTGCAAAAATAACCCTCTTACTGATATCGGAGGAGCGGTTCTGACGGGAGAAGGCTTTATCTGAGAATAAGAATCCCTGGATGACGCTATTTATTTAAGTTTAGTAAAAAGACAGATACCGTTTAATCGGAATCTGTCTTTTTTTGTACCTTCGCCAACGGATTATGTTCCGCCGCGTTTTTCAGCTGTTCGGAGCTGAGGTGAGTGTAAATTTCGGTAGTGGCAAGATTCTCGTGTCCCAAGACTTCTTTCAAAACTCTCACATCGACGCCGCCGTGCTGATACATCAGTGTAGCGGCAGTGTGCCTGAGCTTATGACAGGAGTAACCCTGTGCGCTGAGTCCGATTTTCTCCAGATACTTATACACCATTGCCTGTATGGTCTTGACGGACATTCTCCTGTGGTTGCGGCTGATAAAAAGGGCGTTTTTATCTTTGACGCCGTCTACAGGACGCACCCTCATATAATCCCGAATCGCTGCGACACAGGCGGAATTCAAATAGACAATCCGCTCCTTGTTACCTTTTCCGAGCACTCGAACGGTGTTGTCGTTGCGAATATCCGTGTAATTCAGACCTGCCATCTCCGAAACACGAAGACCGCAGTTGAGGAAGAGCGTCAATATGGCGTAATCACGCTCTTTATGCTCGCCTTCAACAGCTCGCAAAAGTTCGATGCTCTGTTCGAGAGTGAGATACTTGGGGAGAGCTTTCTTTTTTTTCGGAGTTTCCAATTCTTCGACGGGGTTGACGGAAAGATAATGCTTTTTATTCGTAACGTACTTGAAGAAACCGCGCAGGCTGGAAACCTTGCGCGCGCGTGAGGCGGCCTGATTACCTCGTTCGCGCTGCAGCCAGTTCATATACTCATAGGCGTCCTCAAGTCTGATGGACTCCAATTGCTGCAGGGAAATATCGTCGATCGTAATTGCGTCAAAATTTGTTTCGTCACCGACAAGGCGTCTGTGCTGCTTGAAAAAGCGGAAAAACGTTCTCAGGTCAATAAAATACTCATCGACAGTTTTCAGGGATTTTGCCCGAATCGTCTGGAGATAATATAAATATTCTTTAAGTATCGGAAAAGCCTCGTCCTGAAATCTGACAGACATATCAACACCACACATTCTAATCGATTTATCAGTATTATAGCACGGAAAGACAGGGGTATAATTCTCTATCGGAATAATTATACAAAATGAAAATTTTGTATAATT
>ONSE01000072.1 GCA_900320415.1 uncultured Eubacteriales bacterium | reverse complement strand
GTCTTTTATCCATATACCCTTAAAGGTGTAGCCAAGAAAGTCAAACTCTGTCACTGAATACTCTTTCGATCTGTTCCTGCTACCGAACCCGTAGTGGACTTTCACCACCAAGTTATCGCTCATGCCGAGCGTACACTGAAAAAGGGACATGAAAGCGGCTGACGCCTTCATGTCCCTTTGCTTATTCCTGACGGAGCACCGTGATCCCCTTGGAAACAACACTGCCCCATGATTTCTGCCATTTGATACCGTTTTCCGTTCGGAGCCGCTTGATGATCACGAGTCCCGCCGCGCACTCCACTGTCTCGGGCTCCGCATGGTTTTTGAGCCTTGAAAAAAACACGTAGCGCATATAATAGCGGCCCTGCGCAAGAGCTGAAATATCGAGTTGAAAACGCACGGAGGTTCTTTCTCCCTTTTTGCCGCCTCCGGGGATTTCCGCGACAAAGGCGGTGATCGGATAGCGGCGGTAATCAAGCACCTCAAAGCGCACGCCGAGGTTATCGATATCCTCCAGGTACTGCCAGCTCAGCTCCAGGGGAACCTGCTCGTCGTCATAAAAAATCTGCGAGGTAATGCCATTGAAACGCACCTTCTCCAGATTGACCAGGTGATGACGCACAGGCTCCTTGTGAGTATCATCCGTGTACTCATAGGAGAAGAATTCATCCTGGTCGCCCCCGACGTAACGCTTGATTGCCTCCTCCACCTCACCGTCATATACCTTTTTCCCGTGGTCGAGTACGATACAGCGGTTACAAAGCTCCTGGATAGTGCTCATGTTATGGGAAACATAGAGCACCGTGCGGTTCTCGTCAATGGCAAGCGCACGCATTTTCGAAATGCATTTGCGCTGGAATTTCATGTCTCCCACCGCCAGCACCTCATCCATGATCAGGATTTCCGCGTCCAGATGTGCCGCGACGGCGAACGCCAGCTTGACGAACATTCCGGAGGAATAACGCTTCACGGGTGTGTCGATGAACTGCTCGCACTCCGAGAAAGCGACAATCTCGTCGATTTTGCGGTCAACCTCCGCCCTGGACATCCCCAGAATCGCGCCGTTGAGATAGATGTTTTCCCTGCCCGTCAGCTCCGCGCTGAAGCCGGTTCCCACCTCCAGCATACTCGCGATCCTTCCGCGGTAGGCAATGGTTCCGTCTGTCGGGGAGGTGATACGGGACAGCAGCTTGAGAAGCGTAGATTTTCCAGCGCCGTTCGCTCCGATGATCCCGACGCGTTCACCGCGGCGGATCTCTATATTAATATCATCGAGCGCCGTAAACAGCTCGCCTTTCTCATATTCCTTGGCGCCGATGCGGCGGTTGGGATCTTCCCTGCCGTGCTTTTTCGCCCACCAGCTCTGCAAGTCGCGACGCAGCGTACCGGAGCCGATGATCCCGAGGTTGTATTCTTTTCTTAAGTGTTCCGTTTTAATGACGCAATCCTTATCCATAATTACACCGTATCAATAAAGTTTCTTTCGACCCTGCCGAATACAGAGAGTCCGACCAGCAGCACGAGTGCTGTAAATACCAGACTGGCAATCCAGTAGACCCAGTGAAAATCACCGCAGCCAAGAAAAGCGTAGCGGTATGTTTCGACGATCGGTGCGACAGGATTGAGCAGCATCAGCCAGCGGAAGGTGTCAGGCACCTTGGACACAGGATATACAACAGGGGTGATATACATCAGCAGCGAGAGTCCAAAGCTGACGAGAATATTGAGGTCGCGGTATTTTGTCGTGATTGACGAAACAATCAAACCGATCCCCGTGCCGAGCAGAGCCGTCTGCAAAATCAGCAGAGGCACAAAGGCAATCACGGCATTGGGATGAACGTTTGTTCCGATAAGCGTGTAAACAATCACCAATACAATATAAAGCGTCGTCTGCAGCGCGAAATTGATAAAATTATACACCATACCCGCGATCGGCATGATAAGCCGCGGAAAATACACCTTTCCGAAAATTCTCGCATTGCCGAGGAAGGTGCCCGATCCTCTGTTCAGGCAGGAGGAAAAGAATCCCCAGAGGATATTGCCGGACATATAAAATAAAAACTGAGGCATACCGTCGGTTGAAATCTGCGCGATCACACCGAAAATCACGGTAAAGACAGTTGTGGAAAGCAAGGGATTGATCAGGATCCAAATGGGTCCCAGCACCGTTTGCTTATAGGAATTCACAAGGTCACGCTTGACAAAAAGCAGTACAAGATCGCGGTAATTCCACAGCTCCCGAAAATTGATATTGAACAGCTTCTTTTTTGCTGTGATATAAGTAATCGTGTCGTTCTGCATAATATCGCTCCCGATAGGAATTCAGTATCATTACTATTCATCATAGCACAATCATGTTTTTGTGTCAAATACAGTTGATTTGTT
The DNA here is from genome assembly GCA_900320415.1 of uncultured Eubacteriales bacterium. Taxonomy (GTDB): domain Bacteria; phylum Bacillota; class Clostridia; order Oscillospirales; family Acutalibacteraceae; genus Ruminococcoides. The sequence goes on along the minus strand of ONSE01000072.1, from coordinate 1,522 downwards.
TTTCAAATCGTGATAGAATAGACAGTAAATAAATGAAAGGATGTCATTTACATGATAAGAAAAACATCAGCAAGAATTCTCAGTCTTGCTCTGGCACTCATGCTTGCCTGTTCCGCTCTGGTATTTTCCTCCTGCTCAGGCAGCACCTCAACAACCAAGTCAGACGGCACGGCAACCGCTGCGCAGGCGGCTTCCACTGCCGCGGCGGCAACTACGGAGGGAGGCGCGGACAAGACAACCGGCGAGACCGTCAACGTAGTTATCGACGTAAAGGACTATGGTGAAATCAAACTGGAGCTTTATCCCGACATCGCCCCCAAAACCGTCGCAAACTTCAAAAAGCTTGCAGAAAGCGGCTTCTATGACGGGCTGACCTTCCACCGGATTATGAAGGGCTTCATGATTCAAGGCGGCGACCCGCTGGGTAACGGAACAGGCGGCAGTGACGAAAACATCTACGGTGAGTTCACCGCCAACGGCTTCAAGAACAACCTCAGCCACACCAGAGGCGTCATTTCGATGGCGAGAAACGGCGTTGACATGGACAGCGCCAGCTCACAATTCTTCATTGTCCATCAGGATTCCACCTTCCTCGACGGCCAATATGCCTCCTTTGGCAAGGTGACCGAAGGTATGGAGGTAGTTGACAAAATCGCAACCGACGCGAAACCGATCGACGACAACGGAACCATCCCCTCCTCACAGCAGCCGGTCATCAACTCCGTAAAGGTTGTTGAATAAAAAAACAGAATAACAAATCAATCAGGGCGCCCGCGGAAACACGGGCGCCCATTTTATCACTGCCAACAGAGTCAGAGAAAGAATGCAGAAGAAAAAATCCACTACAAAATATTGGCATCTCCCTATTTTCGCACCTCGTCGCCAAGGCACTATTTTCGGCACCACAGAGCTTAAGTTCCGTGTTCGGTATGGGAACGGGTGGACCCTCTGCATCATCGACACCAATTGAATTGTAGTGGATTTAATAGCTTCCCCAACTGGGCTCGAACCAGTGACATCATGATTAACAGTCATGCGCTCCGGGGAGTGTTCAGGAATGTACCCTAATCAGGACGCGACCGGAACACGCCGCACAACTCACTACTTTATGCGACAAACTGCTCATAGGAGCCGTTTATCATAATTTCCATATCATATCCCCTGCTGACATTGATTTCCTTGAACAAGGTGCAGATTATCATTTCCTTGCGTTCGGGAAACGCGGAATCAAATTCCTCCGCCCAACCGCAGAAAATTTGATTGCAACATGATCCGCAGCATAAAAATTGGAATTTTTCAGGTATTCCATTTTCAGAGAAACGGTAAAGTTGGTATCTTTGCCCTCCTCGGCAGTAACTTTAACCGCGTAGTCAGAGGTGGAAATCTCAGCAATGTTGTTGTCATCGGCATCTTCGAGGGACAGCGCAAAGCTCTTTTGATCTTAATCAAGTGCGCTCAGGTTCTTCGTAACGTTGCAAACTACTTTATCGGCAATTCGTCCTCTTCGCCTTATCTGCTTACT
>ONSE01000256.1 GCA_900320415.1 uncultured Eubacteriales bacterium | reverse complement strand
GTCAGGCCGCTGCGCGACGGCGTGATCGCCGACTTTGACATCACCGCCAAGATGATACGCCACTTCATCAGAAAGTCGGTAAGGCCGACGCTGTTCAGCAAGCCGCGCGTGGTAATCTGTATGCCCACAGGCGTGACGGAGGTGGAGCGCAAGGCGGTGGAGGACGCGGCGTATCAGGCAGGCGCGAAGCTGCCTGTCACGCTGATCGAGGAACCGATGGCGGCGGCAGTCGGCGCGGGAATGCCCGTGGACGAGCCGACAGGCAGCATGGTGGTGGATATCGGAGGCGGCACCAGCGAGGTCGCGGTGATTTCTCTCGGCGACATCGTGACCTCCTGTTCGGTCAGGGTGGGCGGCGACCGTTTTGACGAGGCGATAGCCTCCTACATCAAAAAGCACTATAACCTTCTGATCGGCGAGCGCACCGCCGAGTCGATCAAGCTGAAAATCGGCACCGCCTTCCCCTGCGGCGAGGAGGAGGAAATGACCGTCAAGGGGCGGAACCTGATCGACGGGCTGCCAAAGGATCTCTCCGTGACCTCCGATGAGATCCGCGGGGCGATCTCCGAGCCGCTGGGCGTGATCACCGACGCGATACGCGCGACGCTCGAAAAAACGCCGCCCGAGCTTTCCGCCGATATCATCGACCGCGGTATCATGCTGACGGGGGGCGGCGCGCTGCTCCGCGGGATCGATATGCTCGTCATGCAGCAGACGGGAATGCCCGTCCATATCGCGGAGCGGCCGCTCGACTGCGTGGCGGACGGCGCGGGCAAGCGGCTGGGCAAACGATGAAGCGGCAAACACGCGGCGCCCTCCGTGTGCCGCTGCTGATCCTCGCCCTTGTATTCACGGCGTGTACCTTCGGCGGCGTGCTTTCGGGCGGCTTCAACACCCTCTTCGGCAGCATTGCCGAACAGACGGCGGCTGCTGCCGCCGCGTGGAACCGTCCCTCGGACGACGCCCTCCTGTCGGAAAACCGACGTCTGACCGAGGAGAACAGCCGTCTGAAGGCGGCTCTCGCCGGCTATGCGGAAGCGAAGGACGAGAACGAAAAGCTGTGGCGGTTCTATGACATGAAAAAGGATACGCCCGCTCTTTCTCTCAAGCCTGCCGCGGTGCTGCGGCGCGGCGCGGACGACGACTGCGGCGCGTTCACGCTCGGCGTCGGAGAAGCGGACGGCGTATCGGTCAACGATCCCGTCGTCACCGAAAACGGACTGATCGGCAGGGTCACGCGGGTGGACGCCGCCGCCTGTTCGGTCAGCACCGTCCTCTCACCCGACCTCAGCGTCAGCGTGACGGACAGGCAGTCGGGCGGCAGCGGTGTTCTCAGCGGCACCGCCGCCCTCGCGGACAGCGGCCGCACCGCCGTCACGCTGCTTTCCGGGAGCAGCAAAATGAAAACGGGCGACTTCCTCTACACCTCGGGCGCGGGGGGCGTTTATCCCAAAAACCTCTTTGTGGGAACGATCACGGAGGTCTCGCAGGAGCGTGTGCTGGCAAAGCCGTGCGAGGACATCGGAGCCGTGACCTTCGCCGCCGTGATCACGGACTTTTCGGGGAAGGGGGTGCCGCACCTTGCCGACTGAACCCCTCCTGCCGCGTCAAATCGCCGCGCTTCTCGCGCAGACGGCTCTGCTCGCCCTTCTCCAGAGCCTTCCGCTGCCCTTTGACCGTCCGCAGCTCCTCGTATCCCTCGCCGTTTCCGTGACGGGAATGCTGTCCCTCAACGCCGCCATGGGTTTCGGCGCGGTCTGCGGCGTGCTCACCGATCTCCTCGGCTCGAACGGCGTCGGCTGCGGCGCGGTCGCTCTCACCCTGCTCTGCGCCGCCCTCTCCCACCTGCTGCACGGCGTTCTGCAGAACCGCTTTCTCACGCTGCTCTCCCTCTCCCTCGGCGCGGCGGCGCTCTTTCACGGCAGCTATTGGCTGTTCTTCCGCGCCCTCCAGCCCGAAAGCGGTTATCTTTTTTTCTTTCACTATCTGCCGCGCATACTGTTGACATGGCTTGCCGCGCTGCCGCTCTATGCCGTGAACACGCGCCTTCTGAGGAGACGAAAGCATGGACGATAAGCATCACCGCCGTATCTGCCGGCTCTGGGTCACGCTGACGGTGATTTGCTTCGCGGCGTTTGCCCTGCGGCTCGCGGACTGGCAGCTCGTCCACGGCAAAGAATACCGCGCGATCGCCGCCCGCGCCACACAGGTCACCGTCACCACAGAGGCGGCGCGCGGCGAGATCCTCGACCGCAGCGGAAAGGGGCTGTCGGTCAATCAGCCGCAGAGGCGGCTGGTGCTCGACAAGCTCACCCTCTCTCCCGAAGACCTTGACGAAACGCTGCTTCATCTCGCCTCCCTCCTGCAAAAAACGGATGCGGAATGGGAGCCGCCCGCTCCCGAGGGCGATCCCGGGGAGCTCAGAGAGCGGTACGGCATCTCCGGAAGCTATCGCACCGATGAGCTGCGGATACTGACGGGGCTGCGGCAGGACATGGAGCGGCAGGGCTTTTCCTACTCCACGCCCTACGTGATGGCGGACAAGCTGACGCAGGGCGCGGTCGGGGTCATCAGCGAAAATATCCAGGGCGTCAGCGGCATATCGGTGGAAAGCCGCCTTGTGCGCAAAGCGGAAAACCCGACGCTTGCGCCGCATATTCTCGGCGCGACGGGCGCGATCACCGCCGAGGAATACGCCGATCTCTCCGACGAGGGCTACGGCATGAACGATCAGATCGGCAGGTTCGGCATCGAAGCCGCCTTTGAGTCCGAGCTGCGCGGCGAGGACGGCAGACGCGTTGTGAGCCGGGGAGAGGACGGAAGCCAAATAGACACGGTGGAGACCGTTGAGGCGCGCGACGGTCACACCGTCTGGCTGACGCTCGACAGCGAATTACAGGAGAAGGCGCAGGAATCGCTGCAAAAAAATATCCGTGCCGCGGGCGGCACGGGGAGCGGAGAATGTCAGTCGGGCGCGGCGGTGATGCTCGACGTCCGCGACTTTTCCGTTCTGGCGGCGGTGAGCGCGCCGACCTACGATCTCAACCGCTACAGCGACTACGGCAGCTACTACGTCAGTCTCGCGGAGAGTGATACCGCTCCGCTCTTTCACCGCGCCTTCGCCGGCACCTACGCCTGGGGCTCGGCATTCAAGCCCTGCACGGCGCTTGCGGCGCTTGAAAACGGCGTCATCACGCCGCAGACGCGCTTCACCTGCACGCGCTTCTACGACTACTACCCCTCCAACGTCGTCGCCTGTATGCACTATCACGGCGAGGAGAATCTACTCACCGCGATGGCGCACTCCTGCAACTGGTATTTTGCGGAGACGGGCAGACGGCTCGGCATTGCCGCTATGGACGACTGCGCCGAGCGGCTGGGTCTGGGCGCGCCGACAGGTGTGGAGATCGAGGAGGGAGACGGCATCCTCGCGGGCAGGGACAGCGCGCAGTGGCAGGAGGGCAACACGGTGCAGGCGGCGATCGGACAGAGCGACAACGCCTTCACGCCGCTCCAGATGGCGGCGTACACCGCGTCGATCGCCGGCAACGGCGTCCGCATGAAAACGCGGCTGGCGGAGAAAATCACGGATTACTCGCGCGAAACGGTCATTACCGACTTCCGCGGCAGCGGCGTGGCGACCGACTGCGGCATCTCGCGGGAACACCTCGACGAGGTAAAAAAGGCCATGCTCGCGGTCACCCAAAGCCCCGAGGGAACCGCCTTCAGCGTGTTCGGCAGCTATCCGGTGCAGGTGGCGGGCAAAACGGGCACGGCGGAAAACGCGGGCGCCGACCACGCCGCCTTCATCTGCTTCGCTCCGTACGAAAGCCCCGAGGTCGCCGTCGCGGTCATCCTCGAGCACGGAGAAAACACCCTCTACGCCCAGCAGGTCGCGCGCGATATGCTGGACGGGTATTTTGAATGATGACATCCGAAAGCGGTGTTTCCCTTTCCTTCACAGACCGCCCTCCCAAAGACAAACGGCTCCCGATTGCCCGGGAGCCGTAACTCTTATCGTAACTCTTATTATCTTACAGATCGATCAGCAAAAACTCGCAGCTCAGCGGCTTGAGATAGAGCTTGTGATTCTCGAGGCGTGAGTCGAAGAACACCTGCGCGTTGGAATATCCGGGCGGTGTGTCGAGAACCATTTCCTCCTCGCCCGTGTTAAAGACGCAGTAGATGGCGGTGGTGTCGTCGTGGCGGATATAGGACAGGCGCTTGCCCTCGGCGAAGGTGTTGACAAACTCGCCGTCCCACAGCGCCGAGCATGACGCTCTGAGCTTGCCCAGACGGGCGTGGAACTCAACCAGCTCCTTGTCCTCCCTGCCCCACGGATAGCAGCAGCGGTTGAACGGGTCGCGGTAGCCCTCCATGCCTGCCTCGTCGCCGTAGTAGACGCAGGGGAAGCCGGG
>ONSE01000176.1 GCA_900320415.1 uncultured Eubacteriales bacterium | reverse complement strand
TTCCAGTTCCAGCTCAAAAGCCATTTTGTTTTCCTCCTTAACGCTTTCTATATAATAAGAAAAGTGCCCATTCTCGTATTATACATAATTACTTTAATATAGTATCACACTTTTGAAAAAATATCAATGCTTTTTATATATTTTTCGCCCGGAAAAATACGTGTGTTCCAACGTCCCGACCGATACTTTTGTCAGTACTGTTCGCCATAATAACCGTTGTTATTGTAGTCGTTATAGTCCTGCCAGCCATAGCTGTCATCATTGCCATAGCCGTTGCTGTCGTTCATCCCGTAGTCGTTGTAACCGTAATCGTTTCCGTAACCGTAATCATTTCCGTAGCCGTAATCATTTCCGTAACCGTTATTATTTTGGTTCCAGTCATAGTCGCCGCTGTTCCAGTCGTAGGTATCGCCGTTCCAGTCATAGGTATCGTTATAGCCGTCCTGATTGTTGGAAATGATATTGCCGTACGCGTCTGTAGCCGGCTGCGTCGTCGGCGTGATCACATTGCCGTAGGCGTCCGTCGCCGGCTGTGTGACGGGCTGAACGGGAGCGACTCCCGGTACATAGCGGGACATTTTATTCTTGCTGCAGGTGGAGACGTCCAGCGTTCCGTAAACGTTTCCCGTGTGATTGGGGTCGAGCTTTTTGGTGATGATCGCCTGCGCCGTGCGGATCTTGTAGTCGATGTCCTCCGCTACGCCGATGTTCACCTTGATCCTGTTCTCATAATCAAACGAGATCTCTGTGGTGTTGGAAACATCGAAGCCCGAAACGCCCGTGAATTCGTTGTCAGAAAGGCTTTTCGCCACATTATTCAGTATCTCGGGAACAGAGGGATCCTCAAAGGGAAGATAGGTTCCGACCTCTCCTGCCGTGATATTTCCGCATTTCAGCTCGGGAAGCTCCTCGGGCTTGGTATTGACGCGCTCGAGCACCCTTCCCTTTCCGCTGATCAGCAGGAAATTATTGCCCTCTGCCATGTAATAGGAGGGAACCGCGTCGGTGATGGTGATTTTGATGGTGTCGGGAATGACAAAATCCACCTTCGCGTCTGCCACGTACGCAAACTGCCTGACGATCTCCTCGGGAGTGCTGTTCATCTTCGCGATAAAGATGTTCTGCTGCAGGGCGACGTTGCTGTAACCGATGATCTGCTTGTCATAGTAGTAGGAACAGCCCTCAACGACGATATTCTCGGTCTTGAAGAGAACCGTGAGGCTGAGTATCGCGCCGAGCGCGATGACCGCCACCAGCGTCGCGGTGAGAATCAAAATACGCCTGGTTTTTATCTGCTTTTGCGTGAGCGGCTTCTTGTTGCGGCGGATCGTCTCAGTCTCCTGATCGCGAATCACCTTCGCGCGCTTTTCCTGACGCTGCTTCTCGGCGTATTCATCTATATAATAGCCGTCCTCAAAGTCGTGCGGCTGAAGGTTGCGGAGCTTTTCCTCTCCCTCCATGCGGAACTTATCCTCACGGCTGAGCTTTTGAAACTTAGCGGTTTTACCCGAATTGATTGCCTCCTCGATTTTGCTCGCGGATGGTCTTTTGGGGCTTTCGTCCTGTTTCTTCTTTTTCCTTTCAGAGGATTTTCTCGCCCTCTCCTGCTCTTTGTGGAACTTCTGCGCCTGCTTGGCGTTTGCCTTGCGCTGCTTCGCAAGCTCTTTCTTTTGCTTTGAGCTGAGTGCCACGGGCCGTACCTCCTTCTTGCATTTCTGTATTCCGTTTCATCATGCCGGTCTACCCCTCAGGCCGCCCGACGTCCTATATCTTTTTGATTTCCGCGCCCAGATCCGAGAGCACTGTCTCGAGATTCTCGTAGCCGCGTTCCAGATATTTCACACCGCTGACGGTGCTTTTTCCCTCCGCCGCGAGAGCCGCTATCACCAGCGCGGCGGCTCCCCGCAGATCAGTCGCCTCCACCGACGCGCCGTACAGGCGCGGCACACCCTCTATGACGGCAACCTTGCCCTCGGTTTTGACGGAAGCGCCCATGCGAATCAGCTCGCCCGTATGGCGGTACCGATTCTCGAAAATATTTTCAACAAACACGGTGGTTCCCAGAGCGGTACACGCCGCCGCCAGCAGAGGCGCCTGCGCGTCGGTGGGAAACCCGGGATACGGCATGGTGCGCACGACGCGCATGGAGCGCAGCCTGTGCGGCGCCGTAATTTTCAGATCTCCGTCGCGGCTTTGCAGGGAGCAGCCGCCCTCCTCAAACACGGGCAGAACCGCGCCGAGATGAGAGGTCACCGCGCCCTTGAGAACCAGCTCCGAGCCTGTGACTGCCGCGCAGGACAGGAGCGTGGCGGCGACGATTCTGTCGGGAATGATCGTGTGCAGCGCGCCGTGAAGCGAGGGAACTCCGTCAATGACAAGAACGCCCTCTCCCGCGCCGTAAATGTGCGCGCCGCAGCGGTTTAAGTAATCGGCGAGGTCGGCTATTTCAGGCTCTCTCGCCGCGTTGGTTACCGTTGTTGTGCCGCTCGCTGTCGCGGCGGCGATCATGATGTCCTCCGTCGCACCCACGCTCGGGAACGACAGAGCGACCCTGCCGCCCTTCAGCCCGTAGGGAGCGCGGCAGTCAAGGCAGCCGTGCTCCTCGCGGATCTCCGCGCCGAGCTGCCGCAGCGCCTTGAGATGTAGATCTATCGGCCTCGGCCCGATCTCGCAGCCGCCCGGAAAGCAGAGCCTCGCCCTGCCCGTGCGCGCCAAGACCGCGCCGAGAAACACTATGGAGCTTCTTGTTTTCCGCATCAGCGAATCGGGGATATCCGAGCGGTCCACTCCCGCGCTGTCGATCAGCAGCGCGCCGCCCTCTCTGCGAACCCTGCAGCCGAGATAGCGAAGTATTCCGCAGGAGGCGTCCACATCCGACAGGCAGGGACAATTAAATATGACATTCTCGCCCTTCGCGAGCACCGTCGCCGCCAAAATCGGCAGCGCGCTGTTTTTCGCGCCCTGCACGCTGACCTCTCCCCCGAGCTTTTGCCGTCCTTTTACCAGCAGCTTTGACATACTGACACCCCTTCTTGAGAATTCAGTATATCATATGCCCGCACGAACGGAACGTGAAGGGGCGGTGAATTACCGCTTGCTTTCGACGATTTTCTTGACCACCGCGTAGATTCTCTCCGCCGCGTTGGTGATCGCCATTTTTTTTGAGTTCTCACTGAACTTCGCGAGCTTTTCGGGATCCCGGAGCAGCGCGTCGACCTTTTGGATCAGCAGCTCTCCGCTCAGCTCGCTTTCCTCTATGATATCCGCCGCGCCCGCGTTGACGAGCGCCATGGCGTTGTGGTACTGATGATTTTCCGCGACGTTGGGCGAGGGAATCAGGATGGCGGGCTTGCCCATCGCCTGTATCTCGCTGAGGGTGATCGCTCCCGCGCGGCAGATGACCAGATCGGCAGCCGCCATACACTCGGGCATATTGTCAATATACGGTCTGATGTCGAGGTTGGGCGCCTCCCGGAGGTTCACACCCTTCTCCTCCACCTTGCCGGGAAACCAGCCGCCGTACTTTCCGTAGGCGTGAATGTGCTGGTAGCGTCCGTCGATGCCGCTTCTCGCGACCAGATCAGCGACTGCCCCGTTGACCCTGTCGGCGCCGAGGCTGCCGCCAAAGGAGAGAACTACGGGACGCTGGTCAAGTCCGAGCTTTTTGCGGCTCTCCTTTTTATCGGCGGTGAGGATCTCACCGCGCACGGGATTTCCCGTCACCACCACTTCCGCGTCCGGGAAATATTTCTTCGCCGCCTCCACCGCGAGCATCACCTTTTCCACGCGCTTGCGCAGCAGCTTGTTGGTGATGCCGGGATAGGCGTTCTGCTCATGTATCAGACAGGGGATCCCCATTTTTGCTGCTGTCCGCACCACAGGTCCCGAAACATAGCCTCCTGTTCCGATGCAGATATCCGGCTGAAATTCCCTGATGATTTTCTTCGCGTCCGCAGAGGATTTGAGGGTTCTGTTGACGGTTTTGATATTCTCCAGCGTATCCTTCGGGCCAAAGCCGCGCCGGAAGCCGCTGATACTGATGGAGCGGATCTCAAAGCCTGCCTGAGGCACCAGCCTCTGCTCCATGCCGCCCCTGTTTCCGATGAACAGAAACTCCGTGTCAGGGCGCTTATCCCTGATGTAGCCCGCGATGGCAAGTGCGGGGTTGATATGTCCCGCGGTGCCGCCGCCTGCGAGTAGAACCTTCATAAGAACCTCCGTGGTTATGTTTGGTTGTTGATTTATCGATTCATACTTTCATTATTGTCTTTCAATATTCGCCGTTCTCGAAATCGAGAGCACTATGCCCATCTGCGCGAGGAGCATGATCAGCGAGGAGCCGCCGTAGCTGAAGAACGGCAGGCTGATACCCGTGTTGGGCAGCCAGTCGGTGATTACGAGGATGTTGAGAACCACCTGGATGCCGATCTGAGAGGTCAGACCGATTCCCAGCAGCTTTCCGAATTTATCCTTGGCGCGCAGGGAGAGAGTGATGCCTCTCCATACCAGCAGCGCGAAAATCAGAAGAATGATCACCGCGCCGATAAGACCCAGCTCCTCGACCACGATCGCGAAGATGAAGTCATTCTGCGGTTCGGGAAGATAGAGGTACTTCTGCCGCGACTGTCCGAGTCCGAGACCCCAGAGTCCGCCCGAGCCGATGGCGTAGAGCGAGTTGCGGGTCTGCCATGTAGTCTGCCACATCTCCTCCGTTGTGTACTCCAGCGCCTGTCCCCAGCCGTCCATACGGCTCATGGCGTAGGACAGACCGCCCGTCACCGCCAGCATCAGCACAATACCAATCAGGGCGATGCCGCCGATCGCCAGATATTTTGTTTTCATACCGCCGATATAGAGCATCAGCACCGTTAGCATACCGATGATGACGATGCCCGAGTAGTGCGGCTCCAGGAACAGCAGCATGGCGATGGAGCCGAATACGATCAGACCCGGCAGCACGCTGAACTTTGCCAGCTGCATCTTGTCATAATACTTGCTCGCCCAGTGAGCGAAAAACAGGATAATCGCGAATTTCGCGATCTCTGAGGGCTGGATATTGAACATACCCAGCGGGATCCAGCGCTTGACACCGCCGTCTCCGGCGGGCAGCACCAGAACGATCATCAGGCAGACATACGCGATGCCCAGAACCAGCGGCGCGATGCTGTGGAGCTTGTTGTAATTGAAGAACGACATCACGCCCATCGCGGCAATGCCGACCACGATGAAAATGAGCTGACGGAACAGGAAATAATAGCTGTCGTCCTGGGTATAATAAGCGAAGGCGTAGCTCGCCGAGAACATCATGATCGTTCCGATGGTCAGCAGAATCAGCAGAATAATGCAGAAGGGCAGGTCGATCCCCATTCCCGCGGCGAACCACTTGGCGTTTTTCATCTTGCGCTGACGCGTCGGCCGCACAAAGAATTTTTCCTTCGGACCGCTCTGCTCTCGCCTTCTGCGGTTCCTGATTTTCTCGTCGTAAATGCGATTGAGATCGCCTTTCAGGAGCATCCTCTTGTTGGGAGCCATTTTGTCACCCCGAATCAATGAATATTTCTTTCAGCCGCGATTACACGCCGAACAGAACCAGTAAAAACGAAACAGCGCCAAAGAGAGCTGTCACGGCGCTGAACACGCCGACGATCTTGACCTCGCTCCAGCCGCACATCTCAAAGTGATGGTGGATCGGGCTCATCTTGAAGAGCCGCTTGCCGTGCGTCAGCTTGAAGTAGCTGACCTGCAGCATCACCGAGAACATCTCGCAGAGGTAAACGATGCCGAGAGGCAGCAGCAGGATCGGCATATTGACCGCGAAAGCCAGCGCACAGACGATGCCGCCGAGGAAGAGAGAGCCGGTGTCGCCCATGAACACCTTGGCGGGATGGAAGTTCCAGACCAGGAAGCCGAGGCAGGCGCCTGCCACCGCCGCGCTGAGGGCTGTGATGCCGAGCGAATAGATCTTGCTGGCAATCAGCATAAAGCTGACGGCGACAAAGAAGGTGATCGAACCGTCAAGACCGTCAACACCGTCGGTGAGGTTCACCGCGTTGACAACGCCGACGATCACGACCGCGGCAATGATATAATAGAAAAATCCGAGGTCGACCGAGCCGACAAAGGGAATGACGGTGGAGGTGCCGTAGCCGAGAAGACCGAGCACGGCAAGGTAAATGCCCGCCGCGAGGAACTGCAGCACCAGCTTCTGAACAGCGTTAAGACCGAGGTTGCGCTTTTTGACGACCTTGGTGTAGTCGTCGATAAAGCCGATCAGTCCGTTGGCGACAGCAAGACCCAGACCCGCGAAGATGAACGCCGCGTCACGGGGAATATCGGAAAAATATGTTTCGATAAAGCTGCTGCCGATGCCGACATACAGCAGCGTGCTGATAATGCCGACCACCACGATGGCGAGAATAAACATGATGCCGCCCATGATCGGGGTGCCCTGCTTGCTCTTGTGCCACTTGGGGCCGTCCTCCAGAATGGTCTGACCGAAATGGAGCTTGCGGAGGTAGGGGATCAGAAACTTTCCCGTCACCGCGGAAATCAGGAAGGCGGCGACCGCCGCGCAGAACGTCCATATTCCGTATACTAACATTTTTACCGTTCCTTTCGTTGTCAGGCAGTAACCCGCCTCTATTTTTCAGGGAATCTCTAATAATTCAATTTCGTGCTTATGCGCGGCAGGGAATTTTCAGAGGTTCCTACAGATATATCGTCACGGCTAATCGCTCGAGCCGCCCTCGGCGTTCGCCTTGAACGTGACGGCGATAACCGTGCCCTTTGCCACCTCTGTGCCCTCCTTGACGCTCTGGGCAACCGCGATGCCCGTCGAGCTGACAGCGCCGTTGAAGCTGACATTCAGTCCGTTGCTGGCGGCGATTCCGTTGACCTCATACGCCGAGGCTTTCTTAAAGTCGGGAACCGTCACCTTCTCGTGCGGCGTGGTGTTGTCGGTGTAGAGGATGATCGTGCCGCCCTTCGCCATCTTGGAGGAGACGGAAGGCATCTGGGAAACGACCGTATCTCCCTCGCCCACGATCTGGGCGATGAAACCGTCGTTGTCCGCCTTATCCACCGCCTCAGAGGTGGAAATATTGGTGTAGTCGCCCGCGGGAATATTGAGATACGCGAGATCCTCTTCCGAATAGTCGGTGCTGATTTCGAGGTACGGGAGCACCTCGGACATGATCTCGGTGAAGAGAGGCGCCGCGATCTGCGAGCCGTAGTACGCGCCGCCGCTGGGAGTGTCAAGGAACACCAGCAGCGCGATCTGCGGATTGTCCGTCGGAGCGATGCCGCAGAAGGAAGCGATATAGTCCTTGCCGAAGGAGCTGATGTTTTTCTTGATACCGATTTTCTCGGAGGTACCCGTCTTGCCGCCGACCTTGTAGCCGGGGACAGCGCCGCCCGAGGCGCCGTTCACCTCGGGATAGGCTGCGAGCATATCGCACATTTTCTTGGAGGTTTCATTGGAAATGACCTGACGCTTCACCTTGCGCTCCACCGTCTTGACAACATTTCCCTGCGCGTCGGTGATCTTCGACACGACATAGGGCTGGAGCACGTAGCCGCCGTTGCAAACCGCTGCGCAGGCGGTGATCATGCTGAGCGGCGTAATGGAGAAGTTCTGACCGAAGGAGGCAACCGCGAGGTCGACCATACCCATCTGTCCCTCGGGCCAGAAGCTGTCGTCCGCCTCGCCGGGGAGGTCGATCCCCGTCTTTTCCGAAAAGCCGAAGGCGGTGTAATAATCCCTGAATTTTTCCAGTCCCACCAGCTGTCCTATCTGGATGAAGGCGGGGTTGCAGGAATGGCAGAAAGACTCGAGGAAGGTCTGCGTGCCGTGACCCGAGGTGACGGAGCAGCCGATGTCGTAGTCCTCTACGCGCATATAACCGCCGCAGGTGAAGGAGGAGTTATCCTTGATCTTTCCTTCCTCCAGCGCCATAGAGGCGGTACACATCTTGAATACGGAACCGGGCATATAGGTATCCGCCACGCACTTGTTACGCCACATGGCGGCAAGCTCCTGGCTCTCCGCGTCAGCCTGTTCGTCCTTGGGAAGCTGGCTGATGGCGTTCTGCGCCTCGTCGGAAAGGGTGTACGGATCGTTGAGGTTGTAGCCGCCCGAGGTCACCATCGCGAGAATCGCTCCCGTGTTGACGTCCATGCAGATACAGCCCGCGCGGTTCAGTATATTGTTGTCGATAACCGCCTGCGCGGTGTACTTCTCGCAGATGCTCTGGATCGTTTCGTCGATCGTGAGGTAGATGCTCTTTCCGTCCTCGCTCTCCACGTTCTGCTCGTACTGGAACGGCATATTGGTGCCGCGCGCGTTCTTGGCGGTGATGATCCTTCCCGGGGTGCCCGAGAGATAATCGTCATATTTGAATTCCACGCCCTCAAGTCCCTGCTCATCCGCGCCCGTAAAGCCGATGATGGACGCCGCGAGTGTATCCTTGGGGTAGTAGCGCTTGTAGTCGTCGAGAAGCTGGATCACGTTGCCGCAGTCGTATTCCTTGGTGAGCTTTTCCATCAGCTCGATGACCTTGTCGCGCTGCTCCACCTCGATCTTGCGCTTGACAACGGTGTAGTAGTTCTTTTTCTGCGTCTTTTCGTAGACGTTTTCATAATCCAGCCCGAGGATCTCGGACAGCCCTCTCGCCGCCGCCTCGCGCTGTGTGTCCTTTTCAAAGTTGATCGGCGCCAGCACGACCTGCCAGACCGATGCGCTCTCCGCGAGGGTGGTTCCCTTCGCGTCATAAATGCTGCCGCGCTTCGCGGTGAGGACCGTGTCGCTGAGCTGCTGTCCGACCGCCTTTTCCTGAAGCTCGCTTCCCTGCACCAGCGTCAGGAACGAAAGCCGCAGAAGCGTCGCGCCGAAGCCGATCACCAGAATGATGATAATCAGCACCGCCGTTCTCTGGCGCAGCCGCTGGTTGGGCCCTTTGTCGGCGCGCTTCTCGCGCTTTTTGGGAGTTTTTTTCCGTGTTTTATTCTCTTCCAAAGTATGGCTCCTTTTACGCAATTTGATATAGTTTTTCGTGCAAGATATTGCCTGTTTATCCTCTTTTGACCTTGAGTCCTATAAACGAGGAAAAGAGTCAAGACTTTCAGCCTTAACTCTCATTCGTATTCTATACAGAAATATATTTAATTTCAATGAATGTTATGACCAAAGATTTTTAATTGACTCGATAAACTGCGTGAACAGGTTCTCTTCCTTCTGCGCGGAAACCTCCGCTTTGTCTCCTCCCTCAAGCGAGATAAATTCCTTCTGAGCGTTTGAGGCTTTGGTCATTCCAAGCACCTCGGTAGCGTGTTTTTCGATCTCCGCCGTCGAGAGGCTTGCTTCCAGCTTCATCTGATTTTGCGTGTAGATGCTCTTTGTGTCCTCCAGGGTAGCCTGCGCCGTGATGATCTGCTGATTCAGCTCGGTGAGCTGCACCTGTCCGACAATGATAAATCCGATTATCACGGTGACAACCGCGCCGCAGAGTCCGCCGAGTATCAGTTTTACCGGGTTGTGCTTGCGTTTTCTCGATTTGAACTTGTCCTCCTCGGAAAACTTCACAACATTGCTTTTCTTTTTCTTTGCTGTTTTTTTCGCGGGTTCGTCCTCGCGTCTTTTCGGCGCAGCCGAAGAATATGCAGGCTCCTCGTCAAAAAGATTCAAGTCATAAGCAGCAGTCTTGTTCAATGCCATTGGATTTGCACCTTATGCCTTTCTAACTATAAAAATTTCATAAAACACACGGGTTGGCGTCATTTTTGGCCTTTGAAGCCCGAAGGTTTCAAAATTTTAACTATTTGACGCCGACAAAACTCACACAATCTGTCCGAAATGACGGTTTCAAGCCGTTTTTTCGGGATATTTAGTCGTTACACAAGTGTAAAACACCACCTCTTGTAGATGTAACACTATTTACAACTTTGTTATATTTTACACCAAAAGTATCCATTTGTCTATAGCTGAGAAGAAAAAACTTAAATTTTTTCACAGATTCTCAACTTTGCACTCCTTGCTCTGGGGTTGATAGCCAATTCTGTTTCATTTGCACAAACAGGTTTTTTGTTGATCAGACGCGCCTTCGGCGTGTTGCCGCACACGCAAACGGGGAAGTCCTTCGGGCAGGTGCAGCCCTGGCACCACTGCGCCATCTGCCTCTTGACGATCCTGTCCTCCAGCGAATGGAAGGTGATGACAGCCAGCCTTCCTCCCGGTCCGAGAAGCGAAAACGCGCTCTCGAGTCCGCGTCTGAGCGCTCCCAGCTCGTCGTTGACGGCGATGCGGATCGCCTGGAAGGTTTTCCGCGCGGGATGTCCGTCTCTGCGCACCTTCTGCGGCACATTGTTTTTGACGATCTCCGCCAGCTCCAGCGTCGTCTGCACGGGCTTGCTTTCGCGCGCGGCGATGATGCCCTTCGCGATCGCGCCAGCGTATTTCTCCTCGCCGTACTCAAACAGGATGCGGCGCAGCTCCTCGTAGGGCAGCGTGTTCACCAGCTCTGCCGCCGTCGCGCCCTTTTTGCTCATGCGCATATCCAGCGGCGCGTCCTCATGAAAAGAAAAGCCCCTCGCGGGCGTATCGAGCTGATGAGAGGATACGCCGATATCCAGCAGAACACCGTCGACTCTGTACAGTCCGCGCTGCGCCAGCAGCTCCCTCATATCGGCAAAATTACCCTTGATAACGATGGAGTTCTCGTTTTTCTTGAAACGCTCGGTCAGCGTCTGGATCGCGTCGGGATCCTGATCAATGGAAATCAGCCTTCCGCTCTTGAGACGCTCGAGAATCGCGGCGGAGTGGCCGCCGCCGCCCGAGGTTCCGTCTACATAAATACCGTTTTCCCTGACTGCGAGACCCTCGATGGTCTCGCTGAGAAGAACGGGAATATGAGAAAATTCCATAGCCCCCTCCTACAGTCTGAAGTTGAGCATCGCCCCGGCGGCAATATCAATCTGCGACTGCAAAAACTCTTCATATACCTCGCTGCTCCAGATCTCGATGCGCCGGTTCATGCCCAGCACCAGCGCCTCGCTGTCAAGCTTGGCGCGCTTTCTCAGCGCGGGCGGGATGACGATTCGACCCTGAGCGTTGGGCGTCACCTCCACGGCGGTCACGTTGAAAATGTACTGCATCGCCATCGCCTGCTGCGCGGGCAGCTCCATGATCCTGGCGGAAAGGCTCTCGTACTCTTCCTTTGACATCACCTGTACACATTTTGAGTTGAAGCCGTTGGCGATAATAAAGGTTTCGCCCAGCTCCTCACGGAATTTCGCGGGCAATACGATCCTGCCTTTGGCGTCAATATTGTGGTTTGACATACCGGAAAACACGCTTGCCCACCTCCGCTGCCCGAAATCAGTAGCATTTCAGGTCAAATTTGTCACAAAATGGTACTGTTTGACACCCAGTGGTTCTATTATATACGAAACGTGTCGAAAAATCAAGCAGATATTACAAGTATTTAAAAAATCTGTTATTTCTTGCAGGGATGTCCCCTTCCAAAGGGGGACTCCAACCATTCCGTGCTTATGCGCGGCAAGGGATTTTTAGAGGTTCTCAAAAAACAAAAAGCAGCCCAAACCCAATCGGATTCGGACTGCCTGCCGGAAACGGATTTATTTCTTCTGTGAGCTGGAAAGATTGGCGCGCGTTTTCTTGATATCGGTGAGCTGCGTGGTGAGGCTCTCCTCGGCGCGCTTAAGAATACCGTCCACATAGACGTTCGCCGCCTTGCGGATCTCCGCCGACTTCGCCTTCGCGTCGTCCACGATCTCCTTCGCCTTTGCCTGCGCCTCGCGCACCAGCTCGTTCTGATTGAGCATGATCTTCTTGCGCTCCTCAGCCGCGCGGATAATATTGTCCGCTTCGCTGTTCGCCTCGGAAAGGATCTGCTTTCTGTCGGCAACGATATTCTTCGCCTGTCTCACCTCCGCGGGCATGGCGTCCTGAATCTGGGCGATAATCTCAAACACCTCATCGCTGTTCACCATCACCTTGCCGCCCGAAAGAGGCACGGTTTTCGCGTTATCCACCAAATTCTGTAAATCTAAGATTAAATCATCAACTCTCATATTATTCCACTCCTTTTATGTAAATGATGGGTTCATCACTGTTTTCTCAGACGCTCCACAATCCTGTCATGCACGCAGGCAGGCACAAAATTGCTGATATCGCCGCCCATCGAACCGATTTCGCGCACCATGCTCGAGCTGAGGTACATCGCATCGGCGTCGGCGGTGATAAAAATGGTTTCCAGCTCGGGGTTGAGCTTTTTGTTGGCAATCGCCATCTGGAACTCATACTCAAAATCAGAGACCGCGCGCAATCCCTTTACGATCGCGTTCACGCCGCGCTCGCGGCAAAACTGGGCGAGAAGTCCCTCAAAACCCGTGACCTCAACGTTGTCGAGCTCCGAAGCCGCGTCGCGCAGCAGCTGCATACGCTCCTCAATGGAAAACACGGGCTTCTTGGACGAGTTGATCAGGACGGCGACAATGACCTTGTCGAACAATTTGGCGGCTCTGCGGATCACCTCGAGATGGCCGAGCGTGACGGGATCAAAGCTGCCGGGATAAATGACGGTTCTGTTCATGATAATAATTCCTTATGTCTGAAAGTGCTTATTTTTATTTTACCATAGCGATACTGTCTGTCAAGTGCAAATTCGCCGTATTCCGACAAAATTTCCTCGTCCAGGGGATTTTCCGCAATGATCACTCCCGTTTTCCTCATATGGACGGGCAGGCGCTCCAGCGCGCTCTGTAAAATACCCTTGCCGTAGGGCGGATCGAGAAAAGCGATGTCAAATTCCTGTCCTCCGGAGGCGAGAAAGCTCTGCCAGTCGGTCTGCCGCACCCTCGCGTTTCTGTCCAGCTTGGTGGCGGCAAGGTTCTTCCGGATGATCTCTACAGCCTTTTTGGAGCTGTCCACAAAGACAGCCTCCCTCGCGCCGCGGCTGAGCGCCTCTATGCCCATCTGTCCCGAGCCCGCGAAGAGGTCGAGAAACACTCTTCCCTCGGTCTCAAACTGAATGACGGAAAAAACCGCTTCCTTTACTCTGTCAGTGGTGGGGCGGACGTCCTCGCCCTCCAGCGTCAGCAGCCTTCTGCCGCGCGCCGTGCCTGTAATCACTCTCATATTATCTTCCTTTTCGCCTGATT
>ONSE01000075.1 GCA_900320415.1 uncultured Eubacteriales bacterium | reverse complement strand
TTTATGGCGGAATATTGTCAAAGCTCCGCAGGAATACTGACGTATTTCAAGGAGATTTGGCAAGATGATGCCGTGAAGATTCCGTGCTTATGCGCAGTAAGGAATTTTTGAGGTTCCCTAAATATATTGCTTTGCGGACGGCGTTTGGTGATGGATTTCACGGACGCCGTCCTTTGTTATGCAAAAAAGCCTTGATTTTCACATGGAAATGTAGTAAAATAAACAATAGTGTGCAAACACATTGGTAAAATAATACAAATCATAATAGGGGCGAAATAGAATGAACGACTGCATTTTCTGCAAAATTATCGACGGCTCGATTCCCTCGAAAAAGGTTTATGAGGACGAGCAAATTCTCGCGTTTCACGACGTACAGCCTCAGGCTCCCGTACACGTACTGTTTGTTCCGAAGGAGCACATCTGCTGCGCTGACGCCATCACAGAGGAAAACGCTTCCGTAGTGGCGCATATCTTCACAAAGATTCCCGGGGTCGCCAAGTCGCTCGGACTGGTGAACGGCTACAGAATCATTAATAACTGCGGCGACGACGGTTGCCAGAGCGTCAAGCACCTGCATTTCCACCTTCTCGGCGGCAAGCAGCTCAGAGCGGAAATGGATTAAGGGGTGTCGGACATGGATAGCTACAAGATGACAATAGCGGGTGTGGAACGCGATCTGAAAATGTTCCCCGTAGACGAAACGACCGATATCGCGGCGTTTATCATGTTCGGCGACGTCGAGATCACCGAGAAAGCGGCGACAGAGCTTCTCAAGCTCTGCCCCGAGCACGACGTGGTAGTTTCCGCGGAAGCAAAGGGTATTCCTCTCTGCTACGAGATGGCGCGCCAGGGCTGCCGTGAGTATGTGATCGCGAGAAAGAGCGTCAAGGTCTATATGCGCAACTGCACGCAGGTGACGGTGAACTCCATCACCACCGCGCGTGAGCAGAAGCTGTACCTCGGCGAGGACGACGTCGCTTTTCTCAGAGGCAAGAAAGTGCTGCTGGTTGACGACGTTGTCTCCACAGGCGAGAGTCTCGCCGCGCTGGAGATGCTGATGGAATCCTGCAAGGCAGATGTTGTCGGCAAGGCGTGTGTGCTTGCCGAGGGCGACGCGAAGAACAGAAAGGATATCACCTTCCTCGAGCCGCTGCCGCTGTTTACAAAGGACTGATACAATGACGGGCTTGGTGTTTGCCAAGCCCTGTTTTATTGACTTCCTCCCTCAAATGCGCTATGATAGAGGGAGAAAAGCCATCATAAAGGAGAAAGCTATGCCGAACATTACCGAAGCAGAGCTGAAGAAGCAAATCAAGGCGAAAAATTATTCGCCTGTTTATCTCATATACGGCACGGAGCAGATGTACGTGCGCAATTATACCAAACGGCTGGTGGACGCGGTTGCGGGTAAGACGCCCTCCGACTTCAATTTTCACCGTTTCGCGGGTGACGTCAACCTCACTGAGCTGGCGGCTGCCATTCATGTCGTGCCGTTTATGAGCGAGTACAACGTGGTGCTGGTCAGCGACATCTTTATTGACCTCATGCGCGATGACGAAATAGAGCTGTTCAAGGAAATCTGCGGCAACACGGTGGAGGGTACGGTGCTGATTATTTCCATGCCCTCGAATGTGCCAAAGTCAAAAAAATTCGACTCCATTGTGAAGCAGACAGCAAAGAAGGGCTCTGTCTGCAAGTTTGAGAAGCCCGACGCGATCACGACCGAAAAGTTCATCGCGAAGTGGGCGAACGAGAACGGAAAACTCATTTCGCGCGTGGCGGCAAACAAATTAGTGTCGCTCTGCGGCGACGACCTCACGCGCCTGCGCAACGAGGTTGACAAGATCTGCAGCTACGCGAAGGGTGAGGAGGTGACGGTGGAGGACGTTCGGAAGCTCGCCACGGTGAACCTCGAGAGCCGCATTTTTGACCTCTCCGACGCGGTGCTGCGCGGCAACGGCGATAAGGCGTTCCGCGTGCTCGATTTGCTTTTTTACCAGAAGGAGCAGCCGATCGCCATGCTGACGATCCTCGCGAACGCCTATATCGACGCCTACCGGATGCGCGTCGCCAACGAGTGCGGCGTGATGGCGCAGACTGTCGCGGAGGATTTCGGCTACGGCAAGCGCACCTTTGTCCTCAAAAAGGTGTCAGGCTCCACCTCCCGTGTCAGTACAGAGGCGCTGCGCAAGAGCGTCGCCATTCTGCTGGACGCGGATTTGAAATTCAAGTCTGTCAAGGTCAACCCGCGCGTCTATCTTGAGCAGACGATCGCGCAGCTGTTGCTGACGGCAAGGGAGGGACGTGTATGATACGCCTCAGGGAAGCCGTCATTGTTGAGGGCAGATATGATAAAATCAAGCTCAGCGGCATAGTGGACGCGCCGATCATCGAGACCAACGGCTTCCGTGTTTTCAATGATAAGGAAAAACTGCAGCTCATCCGTCAGATCGCCGCGACGCGCGGTATTTTGATTTTGACGGACAGCGACGGCGCGGGCTTTGTGATCCGCAACTTTCTCAAGGGAGCCGTGCCGAGGGAACAGATCAAAAACTGCTATATTCCGCAGCTCGAGGGCAAGGAGAAGCGCAAGACAGAGCGAAGCAAGGAGGGACTGCTTGGCGTGGAGGGTGTGAGCGACGCGGTGATCCTCGATGCCATCAGAAAAAGCGGGGCGACCATTCTCGGGGAGGAACAGACCGTCCGGGCGGAAATCTCAAAGGCGGATTTGTACGCTCTCGGACTGACCGGCACACACAACGCCGCGGTCCTGCGGCAGCGCCTTCTCAAAAAGCTGAGGCTGCCCGCCTATCTCTCGACCAATGCGATGCTGACGGCGCTGAATTGCTTATACTCCCTTGAAGAATTAACAAAACTGACGGAGACGCTCTCAGCGGAGGTTTGAGCTGGATTCATACCGTTTTCTGAGCTTTTTGAGAGCCTTTGTCTCAATGCGGCTCACGTAGGAGCGCGAAATGTCCATCATCTGAGCGATTTCCTTCTGCGTCATCGGCTCGTGCCCGTCCAGACCGTAGCGCAGCAGGATAATGGTGCGTTCCCTCTCCTCGAGCTCCTCGCGGATAAATTGCCCCAGCTTGCGGCTGTTGAGCTTTTTGTCAAGGTCGTCGAGAATCGTGTCGTCCACCGCCATAATGTCCATCAGTGTCAGCGGATTGCCGTCCTTGTCGGTGTCGATCGTCTCGTTGAGCGACACATCCTGCGCGCTTTTTTTGGTGCTGCGGAAGTGCATGAGGATCTCGTTCTCTATGCAGCGGCTGGCGTAGGAGCTGAGACGGATGTTGCGGTCGGGCTTGAAGGTGTTGATCGCCTTGATCAGCCCGATGGTTCCGATGGAAACCAGGTCGTCCTGCTCGCTCTGGACGCCGTAGTATTTTTTGATGATGTGCGCCACGAGCCGCAGATTGTGTTCCACGAGCTTGTTGCGTGCCTCAAGATCGCCGTTTTGGGAGCGCTGTAAGTATTCGCGCTCCTGTTTTTCGCTCAGCGGCTTCGGAAAGGAGTCGCCTCCGCAGACGTGCAGGATAAAAAAGCAGACGTATTGTCCCAGCAGGGCGAAGAAATCAAACATAGAACCACCTCGATAAAAAGTATTCGCGGCACTTGCGAAAAATGCGGTTTTGCGCTATACTTATCCTATCTGATAAAGGATGGTATGAGAATATGAAAAAACTGATTTCATGGAACGTCAACGGTCTGAGAGCCTGCGTGACAAAGGGGTTTGAGGACTTTTTCAAAGAGATCGACGCGGACATTTTCTGTTTGCAGGAGACAAAGCTTCAGGAGGGGCAGATCGACTTCGCGCCCGAGGGGTATCACGCCTACTGGAACTACGCCGAAAAGAAGGGATATTCGGGCACGGCGATGTTCACCAAGGAGGAGCCGCTTTCTGTCCGTTACGGTATCGGCATCGAGGAGCATGACCACGAGGGAAGGGTGATCGCAGCGGAATTCACGGATTTCTTTGCCGTGACCTGCTATACGCCGAACTCGCAGAATGAGCTTCGCCGTCTGGATTACCGCATGACATGGGAGGACGCTTTTCTGGCGTATCTCAAGGAGCTGGAGAAGACCAAGCCCGTGATCCTCTGCGGCGACCTCAACGTCGCTCACCGCGAGATCGACCTCAAGAACCCCAAGACCAACCGCAAGAACGCGGGCTTCACCGACGAGGAGCGCGGCAAGATGACAGCTCTGCTCGACAGCGGCTTCACCGATACCTACCGCTTCTTCAATCCCGATAAAGAGGGAGTCTACTCCTGGTGGTCGTACCGCTTCCGCGCGAGAGAGAAGAACGCGGGATGGCGTATTGATTATTTCATCACCTCACAGTCGCTCGACGAAAAGCTCGTCAGCGCCGCGATCCACACCGAGGTGTTCGGCTCCGATCACTGCCCTGTGGAGCTGGTGGTGGATCTGTAATGATGCTTGCATGAAAAAAGAGCCTCACGGCTCTTTTTTTGCTTTCTTCTTATCTTTTGGCGCGGGCTTGAGGGCGGAAACGTTTTTGCCTGCCGCCTTCACCAGCTGCAGCAGCTTGGAGGCGAGCATTGAACGCGAGGACGCGTCCAGCCCCTTGAGCGTGCGGAATATTTTGCCCGTGTCCCTGAGCCAGTTGTCCGCCATCTCGTCAAAGGTCATTTCCTCGGTGGATCTGAGGATTCCGAAGATCTCCTCGGTGAACGCCTTTCGCTCCTCCGGCGGCATATTGGCGATGAACCGCGTCAGTGTGCGGTCAAAGAACACGCTGGTTCCGTTCACCTCGTCGAGCTTGACGAGCGAGGTGCGTTCTACCTCCCACGAGTAGACGTCGTGCTGCAAAAAGCCCCTCTGGCTGCTCTGAATCACCGTGTAGCTTTCCTCGTGCTCAAGCAGCATCCCAAAGATGGACGACTGCGGCACATAGGTGTGGATCCTGTCCTTGATTCTCTCAAAACCGCTGTCTTTCATGTGCTCCAGTTCAAATCCGGGGCCGTCCATGCTGTAGACGGCAGTGATTTTGTCCTGCAGCGCCTCCGCGCAGAAGGATGCGGCATATACCGCGAGGTTGCCGCCCTTGGAGTGTCCTCCCAGATAAAAGCTGCCGCCGAATCTATCCGCTGCCTCCTCCCAGTAGCGCTTCGCCTCAAACTGAGAGGCGAGCGGGAAGGTGAAAAAGAGGTTGAAATCCTCCTGCCAGCCGACAATGGTGTTGTCTGTGCCGCGGAAGGATACGAAGCGGGTGCTTTCGTCAATCGTGATCAGCAGGGCGGCGAACTGCATCTGCCTTTCGTCATCCACGCGGTTGACGTAGCCGCTGAGCTTCATGCCGCAAAACCTCTCACTTTGCGCCAGCTCCTTCATCAGGCGGTCATCGCCCTCCCAAAGGAAGGACGGTTCCCCCTCTGAAAACATACGGTCAGCCGCCTGACTGACCGTGGTGTAATTCTGAAAGCAATCGCTGACGATTCCGTCAAAGGGGAGATAGGACAGCCGCGAGAGGATCACGGCGTCAATGTCGTTGAAACCGTCGGCGGCGACGGGCAAATCACCGCGCCACGCGAGATAGTCAAATAAGTTATACATCGTCCGCCTCCACCTGAGCCGCGTCTACCTCTTCCTCCATCGCCTGCGTCACATCTCCCTTTTTTCTGCCCTTGGTGTAGTAGGAGAAGGGCGCCGTTACAAGCATCGCGCCGTAATAGGTGATGAAACGCCACAGAAGAATGGCGGGCTTGATTTTGCTGATGTTGGCGATCACGAAATAGGAGCCGAAATACATGGAGAACGCCAGCTCCGCGCCTCCCGAAGCGCCGGGCAGGGGTACGAGGTTGGAGGTGAAGAGCACGAAGCTCTGAATACAGAGGAAGTCGAGGGGATTGCCGACGGGAGCGCCGTGTGCGGCGGCGATAGCGGGCATATCGAAGGCGATGTAGATGAAATAGGGCACCAGCATAATGCAGACGATCTGCAGCATGACGAGAAGCGTGATTTTGGCGAGCCGCGATTTGCTGCTCATCAGCATACGGTTGGCGCTGTGGAACATTTTGAATTCACGGGAAATCAGCATGATCTTGCGGCGCGGCTCCTTGACAAAGGGAAGCGCGACCATAATGCGGTAAATCAGGCGAATCAGCTTGTGCGTCACCTTTTCGGCGAAGCAGACAATGAGGAACATCGCGGTGACGGCAAGCTGCACCACAAAGCCGATGATGATGAACGATGACGACCAGAAGTTGGTGAACGCCGTTCTGAAATAACCAAATTTGAAGATGACCGCGAAGATACTGAAGGAGGTCGTCACCAGCTGATAGACGATAAACTTCTGTGTCATGCACGCGGAGCCGTAGCCGACGCGCACATTCTTGCGAGAGAGGAAATAGAGCTGCATGGGCTGTCCGCCCGTGTTGGAGGGAGTGACGGCGCCGAAGAACACGCCGACAAAGGCGACCTTGAGTGAATCGAGAAAGCGGAAATGAGGATATTCCGCGCGGAGATAAATCTGCGTGACCATGGCGTCGATCACCATGTTGCAGTCAAAGACCAGAAGTCCGACGATGATCCATCCCCATTTAAAATTGTCGGGGGATTTAAGAAGGTCGATCAGGCCGTCCTCGGAGACAATGAAGGTAATAACAAGATAAACCGAGATGATCGCGACGATGATATTGAAAATTACCGTGCCGCTGATTTTGAATTTTTTCTTTTTTTCCCGGACAGGCGGTGCCGTCCCGACGTTTTGATTAGTATCCAAAGATATCTTCTCCCTGAAAGTTGTCATCCTCTTAATGATACAATTTTCAGGGCAAAATTGCAACTACAAACTTGTAACCTCTGGCGCGGAAAAAGCGTTATCTTGTCACTTCGTGGTTTTCCCTTGTTTTCCTGTTTTGGATGTGGTAGAATAGAACCGGAGGATGAAGCAAATGGTATTATCGGAGATAGTCAACGGCTACGGACTGCTTTTCGCGGTGATCTTGCTGGTGCCGCACATCGTTTACATGAGAACGCACACGCTCGACACAAGCGCGTTCACCAACCGCGGCATGGTGTATTTTGACCGCATCGGCAGGTTTTTCAGCCTGTTCCTCATGGCGTTTCAGCTGCATATTCTGGAGCAGGGCTTTCCCGAGCCGAAGGCGCTGATGGAGCGGTTCTGGCTCATTGTGATGGGCGTCTGTTCACTGCTCTATGTTCTTCTGTGGCTGCTGTTCTTCAAAAGGGAGAGCAGGGGAACGGCGCTGTCATTGATCATGCTCACGGCATTTATGGTGATGCTCAGCGGACTGCTGCAGGTCAAGACGCTGCTGCTGACGGCAGGCGTTGTCTGGCTCATCGGCGATTTGTATTTGTTCTCACGGTATTTTAAAAACAGAAAATAGGTATTGATTATGAATGTCATCATGCTATTGAAGCCGAAGGACACGGTGCAGTACATCTACGAGGACAACACCCTGCGGCAGGGCTTGGAGAAAATGCGCGCCCACAGCTACACGGCGATTCCCGTGATTTCCGAGGACGGAACGTATGTCGGAACCGTCAGCGAAGGCGATTTTCTCTATTACATTCTCGACAAGCGCGACAACTCGCTCAAGAGCAAGGAAAAACATCTTGTGCGCGATATTATGCGCGAGGGCTTCAACCCCGCCGTGTGTATCGACGTGACGATGGATGAGCTTCTCGAGCGGGCACACAACCAGAATTTTGTTCCCGTCACCGACGCGAGAGGAACGTTTATCGGGATTGTCACCCGGCAGGATATTATCCGTCACTTTGTGAAATAGGCAAAAGAATACGGCAGGCAGCTTCTCTTGAGGCTGCCTGCCGTTCTGTCATACGGTTATTTCACGCCGTTGAGGATTTTCTGCATTTCCTCGGCAGGTCTCAGTCCGATGGACTGTGCAATCGCCTTGCCGCCCTTGAAAATCACGACGTTGGGGATGGTGAACACATGATACCTTGCCGCCAGATCCCCGTTTTCATCCACGTTGACCTTGAAAAAGCCGAAATCGTCATTCTCGCGCTCCAGCTGCTCCAGAATGGGGGAGAGCATTTTGCAGGGGCCGCACCAGTCGGCGTAAAAATCAACAACGACGGGGTAGTCTGCCTGCAGCACGCGCTGCTCGAATTCTTCCTCGTAAATTTTTTCCATTTTCAAAACTCCTTTGCTTCTGCCTTTATTCCTGAGGCGTCACCTGCGCCAGCAGCTTCTGATAATACCGCGGATATGCCTTCCGCAGCGATATCGGCTTGAAGTCCGGGCGCACAAAGCAGTGCATGGTGTGACCCGTGGCGGCGATTTCGCCGTTCTCCTTGCGCGCGGTATAGGCGTATTCCATCCTTGTGCCGTTGAAGTAGATCAGCTTCGGCTCGATGGTGATGACCTCGTCAAAGCGGACGGGCGCGTAGTAGCGCGCGTAGGCGTCCACGTTGGGGATGATGATGCCGTCGCGCTCCATCTGTATCGCGTCGCAGTCAAAGCTCTTCATAAAGGCAAGGCGCGATTCCTCAAAATAGCGGATGTGGTTGGAGTGGTGGACAATGCCCATCATGTCGGTTTCGTAGTAGTTGGCGCGTCTTTCGTAGGTAAACATAGCGCGCCTTACTTTCTCAGGAGGAGACCGTTTTTCAGATCCTCTCTTGCCTGTTTTTTGATGATAAAGTGCTGCTTCTTGCCGGTCGCGGTGTGAGGAAGCTCCGTGACAAAGCGGTAGTAGCGCGGCACCTGGTATTTGGAAAGGTTGGGGGACTGCCCGCAGAAGTCGAGCAGCTCCGCGACGGTCAGACTCTCGTCCGCCTTGATGACGTACGCCGCGAGACTCTCGCCTCTGGTGCTGTCGGGCACGCCCGTGACGATGCACTCGCTGACCTTGGGATGAAGGTTGATGACCTCCTCAATGCGGGCGGGATAGATGTTCTCGCCCTTGGAGATGATCATGTCGTCCTTTCTGCCCGCGATGGAGATGAACTGCTTCTCGTCCCAGGTGCCGATGTCGCCTGTGTACATCCAGCCCTTGTAGAACTTCTCCTCGGTCGCCTGCGGGTTGTCCACATAGCAGTAGGTCGTCTTTTGCGGACACTTGATGATGACCTCTCCCTCTTCGGTGTTGTCGGTCGCGGCAAGCTCGTCAGGCTCGGCTTTTCTGTCCTCGAACACCTTGACGATGCGCACCTCGTCGTCTGTGCAGGAGCGTCCGGCGGTACCGGACATCTCGGGCAGGTCAAAGGGACGAAGGAAGGTGTTCCAGAAGGTCTCGGTGGTGCCGTAGCCGTTGAAGAGGTTGGGGGAGAGCACGTTCTGGAAGCGGATGCAGGCTTCCTTTTCAAGCGGGCTTCCCATGGTGATAATGCCTCTGAGTGAGGAGATATCCTTGTGGCGCTTCTCCTGTCTGGTGGCGAGAAGCGTGAGCACGGAGGGAACGCCCGTGATGAAGGTGATCTTGTAGTTTTCAATATAGCGCAGGGTCATTTTCGGATTGAAGGTTCTCATGATCACCAGCGCCGCGCCCGCGTAGAGGGTGGGAGTGGGGCCGCCCGAATGAATGCCGCCGCGGTGGAACCACGGGGTCATGTTCATGGTGATATCGGTGGGGTTGATCGGGAAGTGCATGATCACGTCGTGCGCCGAGAGAACCTCGTTGATGTTGTTGAGCGGTACGCCCTTGGGGGTGCCTGTGGTGCCCGAGGTCTGCAGGCGCAGGATCTCGTCGTAGATGTGCGGCTCAAAGTCAACGGGAGGGTCGGTGTCGGGAGCGTCCTTGACGTA
>ONSE01000077.1 GCA_900320415.1 uncultured Eubacteriales bacterium | reverse complement strand
TGCCCCATCGTGGAACAGGCTCCGTACTGTCCGAGATACGGTATTCCGAAATCACGCAGTCCAAAGCTGGAGCCTGTGCATTGGTTCAGCAAATCGCCCGCAAAGATATAGTCAATCTCATCCGCTCTTAGTCCGCTTTTTTCCAGTGCCAGACTGACAGCCTCTGCCTGCATCCGGCTCTCTGCGTCCTCAAAGGTATCCAGTCCGTTATAGATGTCATAGATTATTCTGTCAAAAAAATTTGATAGAGGTCCTTCGCTCTCCTTTTTCCCCGCGACAGCCGCAAAGCCCGTGATGACAGGTCCTTCCTCAAAGCCGATAGTGCGGCTTCCGATCCTTCTTATCATAAATCAATACCTCCGAGTTTAGTTTATCGGAAAAACCGATAAATATCCGTATTGACAAGCGGCGTATATTTTTTTATAATCTTGAGGGAACGGAGGATCTGTATGAGCAAGGAATTACGCTTTTCTCAGCAGGTAGAGAGAAGTATCAATAAAAAATACCGAAAATCCATCTGGAACAACTTTGTAGGCGCGGTCAAGCGATACGAGCTGATACAGTCGGGCGACAAAATAGCGGTTTGCGTCTCCGGCGGCAAGGATTCGATGCTGCTGGCAAAGCTGATGCAAATGCTGCAAAGATACAGCGAGGTACCGTTTGAGCTGGTGTTTCTGGCAATGAATCCGGGTTACAACGTGGAAAACACGCGGCAAATTGAATTAAATGCCGCGCGCTTGGAGATACCGCTGACGGTTTTTGAAACAGACATTTTTGACGTTACGGCAAAAACTGACCGTTATCCCTGTTATCTCTGCGCAAAAATGAGAAGAGGACACCTTTACAGCAAAGCGAAGGAGCTTGGATGCAACAAAATCGCACTGGGGCACCATTTTTCAGACGTGATTGAGACCACTGTGATGGCAATGTTCTATGGTTCCCAGCTGCAGGGTATGATCCCCAAGTTGAAAAGCACCAATTTTGAGGGAATGGAGCTGATTCGTCCTCTGTACTGCGTACATGAGGATGATATTATCTCGTGGACAAGGTATAATCACCTGGAATTCATCCAATGCGCCTGCCGTTTTACCGAAAAGGCTTTTGTGGAAGAAACGGGCGGCACAAAGCGCAGAGAAATCAAGGAATTGATCCGGGAGCTGAAAAAAAGTAACCCGAATATTGAAAAAAGCATATTCAACAGCTTGCACAGAGTTCATCTGGATACCTTTGCGGGCTATAAAACCAAAGGAAAATATTATTCGTTTTTAGAAAATTACGATAAAAAAGGCTGACACTCGGTCAGCCTTTTTTAGGAAATCTCTAATATTTCAATGTCGTGCTTATGCGCGGTAGGGAATTTTTAGAGGTTCCCTTTATTGCAATCCGGATCAGCTGCATTACATACTATCTTCAGAAGCCGTTTCATCGGCTGTTTCCTCTTCTTCCTTGGAGCTCTCCCCGTCAACCGCCTGATCGTCCTCTGTTCTATCTTCCGGGAGCACTATCGTTGCCGCATCAGGAAGATCTTCCTCTTCCTCAAACAGTTCGTCGCTTTCTTCTACCCCGTAAAGCTCAGAGGCGATGATGTTGACTGCGTCCTCTCCTTCGGGAATCGGGAGCCCGACAAAGAAATGCATCTGGTTCTTATAGATATAAATTTCAATATCCAGATCCTTTTCCAGCGCGATATCCTCGAGCTTTTCAACGTCCGCGCAGAAAATCTCCCGTGTTCCCGCGAATACCGTAATCTTGGGCAGTCCCGCGAGGTCGCCGTAAATCGGGCTTACCATCGGATGCGTCAGCTCCAAATCTCCCGCGTATTTTTCTCCCTTGAACGCGAGACTCTCGATGTTGAGCACGGGATCAAAGGGTTGAATCTCTTCCATCCCGGGATTGCTGTTGGTAACATCCAGCCACGGTGACAGGAGGAACGCCTGCTTAGGTACGGGAAGAGCGAGATATCTGAGCTTCTGCAGGATCGCGAGAGCCATACCGCCGCCTGCCGCGTCGCCGATAAATACAATTTTCTCAGAGGGAATCTCCTTTTTTTCAATAAGATAGAGATAGCGGTCAATGACCATCTGCTGCATCTCCACGGCAGTATGGGCGGGCGCCTTTGGATATACGGGGACGATCATCTGCATACCGAGCTTATTGGTGAGTCGGCGCATGAACGCGTAATGATAGCGGGAGGGATTGAACCAAAAGTTGCTGCCGTGAAGATAAAAGATCACAATATCAGACGTTTTTTCCTTCGGCTCAAGGACGAAGGTATCCTCGAAATCATCCAGCTCCCTCATGCCGATCCTTTTTCTCGCTGCCTGCGGGAGCACAAAGGGCAGTGAGCTTTTCTCAAGACATTCTTCGTAGCTTTTTTCTTTTCCGGTTACGGGGAGCGCTCTTGCCGCGTCCTCCAGGACAAGGCTCCGAACGCTTCTTTCCTGTTTTTTTGCCTGAACGCTTTTTGCTACCACAACACCCGTGGCGGCTGCCGCAAGGGTGGCGGCGGTACCAAGCGCGATTTTTTGCGAGGTTTTCATTTTAAATATCTTTTCCGCGATACCTGTTATTACCGCTGCGCCTTTATTCTTTTTCATCTCAAAATCCTCCTAAAGAACGTTTGCTTAATTATATCATAAAAAAGAGAACAAATCTATAGTAATACCGGAAATATCTTTAGTCAGTTTGTAAAATATGTCGTACCGCAGCAAGCTCTGTCTGCTATCACTCTGCCGTTTCCTCAATGATACGCCGGATTTCCTCTTCCGCTTCCCTGACCTCTTCCAAAAATGCACGGGAGGAAACGCGGAGCGCGCCGTTGCCGAGAATGATCAGCTGCTCCATACCGTCAGAGGTAACCACCCTGACGCGGTGTTTTTTCGCTAATTGATGGGAAACCTTTTCGATGTACATATCCGCGGTTTCGGCTTCCTTTGTGTAAACTATGCTGATATTATTGACGCGCTCGACCTCGCGTTGGCTGCCCTTTACCTTATAGGCATCAAAAACCGCGATGAGCTCACACTTTTTGAATCCCTGATAGTTGCAAAGGATATTGATCAGCGCGTTTCTGGCGTCGTCAATGCTTCTTTCTGCCATTGCGCGCAGGTGTTCCCACGCAAAAATGACATTGTATCCGTCCACCAGCAGATAGTCGAGACCGTCATAATCGGGCATTTTGGCGCGTGAAGCCTTCGAATAAGAATCGGGTGCTTTGAAATGACGCTTTTGTGTTCCTGCCTGACGCCTTCTGATGGGGCCGTAGGTTTGTTCAAAAATGGATATCAGTTCCTTATCCGCCGCGAAAATGTCGTTCTGTGAGCGAAAGCTCCGCAGAGCAACCGCTCTCTGAACAGGAGAATCCTTGGGCGGCTTGAGGACAGACGGGAGATGCATATGCTTTGCGACCTCGTTCCATTTGACGGGATGTCCCGCACCGTGGGAACAGAACACCGAACCGCTGGGATTATCTGTATCCGCCTCGCTGTCATATCCCGACGCTGCTATCACCTCGTCGGCGTTGTGACAGATATCATATCCCTTCAGAGCGCATACCAGCCGTCCTCTTCCGCGTGTGTACTGCGTAACCACCCCGGCATAATCCCGCATTTCAGAAACAGGCGCGGTACCCGTCAGCGTTGAAAACTCGGCGTCGCTTTCAGGCGGCAGAAAGCTGCCGCTCATTCTTTGAATATCGGTGATCGCTCTGCCGACGCTCTCATTCGGTACCTCGAGCGTGAAGGTGTAAACCGGCTCGAGAAGAACGCTTTTCGCGGATTGGAGTCCCTGACGCACCGCACGGTAGGTAGCCTGTCGGAAATCTCCTCCTTCCGTGTGTTTTGCGTGCGCCTTTCCCGACATCAGCACGATTTCCATGTCCGTGATCGGCGCTCCGGTAAGCACACCGACGTGCGTTTTTTCATACAGATGCGTGAGAATCAGTCTTTGCCAGTTTTTGTCGAGCAGATCCTCTCTGCACTCGCTGCGTATGGTCAGCCCGCTGTCCCGCTTTGAGGGCTTGAGAAGCAGGTGTACCTCGGCATAGTGGCGCAGCGGCTCAAAATGTCCGACCCCCTCTACGGTGTCTTCAATCGTTTCTTTATATATTATTTTTCCCTTTCCGAAATTTACCGAGAAGCCGAAACGGTTCTCGATGACGCTTCTGAGTATTTCAAGCTGTATCTCCCCCATCAGTCGGATCCGGATTTCTCCCGATGCCTCCTGATAGCTGACGTTAAGCTGAGGATCCTCTGATTCCAGTATTTTGAGCTTTGCAAGAGCGGTATGCTTGTCTACATCCTTGGGAAGCAAAACGGAATAAGTAAGAACAGGCTCCAGGACCGGCAGTGACGCATTGTCTGCCGCGCCGAGCCCGTCTCCCGATTGCGTAAAGCCGATACCGGTGACCGCGCAGACAGTACCCGCTTCCGCAACATCCGCTGCTGTGTATTTTTCTCCCGAATAGACGCGGATCTGCGTGACCTTCTCTCCGTTCCGGTTTTTCTCACTTTTCAGTACATCGCGGACGCACAGCTTTCCGCCTGTAATTTTCATATGCGTCAGTCGTTTTCCCTGCGAATCCTCTGTGATTTTGTAGACCTTGGCAGCGAAATCACCGCCGTACCGCGGCATGGCGGTATATTGATACAGACACTCCAGAAGCTCACCGACCCCCTCCAGCCGCAGCGCGGAACCATACAGACAGGGGAAAACCTTTCTCTGTTGGATTGCCGCGATGATATCTTCGGTATTCATGGAGTCATTTTCGAACTTCGAGAGAAGTGTTTCGTCGCAGAGGGCGATGTTTTCAAGCATATCCTCTCCGTCAAACGCGACGCATTCTCCGCTCAGCTTGGTTTTCAGTTGATAGGAAACAATTTCCCTGTCGGCTCCCGCCATGTCCATCTTGTTGACAAAGATAAAACAAGGCACACGGTAACGACGCAAAAGCTTCCAGAGCGTGAGTGTGTGACTCTGCACACCGTCCGTGCCGCTCACAACAAGAATCGCATAGTCAAGCACCTGCAGTGTGCGCTCTGTCTCAGCGGAAAAATCGACGTGACCGGGCGTATCAAGCAGGGTGAATTCCATATCGCGGTACGGAAGTACCGCTTGCTTGGAAAAAATCGTGATACCTCTCTCCCGCTCCAGCGCAAAATTATCCAGGAAGGAATCGCGGTGGTCTACTCTTCCCTGTCTGCTCAGGTTGCCCGAGCAATACAGGAGCGCCTCGGAAAGCGTCGTCTTTCCGGAATCCACATGAGCCAGAATTCCGACTGTTATTCTTTTCACATTTATCACCGCCTCATTGATAAAACCAGTATATCACATCGTCCGAAAAATGTAAAATCAAGAATCTCCCCGCCGTGAAACGGGAAGATTCTTGTTGAAGCATTATTTGAGTTTCCATTTGCCGTTGCTGTCCAGATCAATCAGATCGGAAGCCTGCACAGACTGTACTGCCTTGCGGAACAAAGCTGTTACGTTCGTTCCCATTCGGGGATAACCCATCAGCTTGGCGGATTCCTTGATCAAATCCGTTTCCTCCAGGCTGATTTGCTGCTTGAGAACATATAGTACCGCGTTTTCCGCTTCTTTCAGGGGAACATCCTTTGCGTCACGCTTGCAGTCTCCCTCACCCGATACGCGAATCAGAGAATAGTCCGAGGGACGCTGTCCTATGTTCCAGAAGATATCCTCGCCGTCAAGAGAAACCTCGGGAAGTCCCATCTGACGGAAAAGCGATGAGAGCAGCTCCTGTGTTTTCGCGGTGGAACGTGTTATCGAGAAGCTTCCGAGAACACGTTTTGTCAGCGCGTTACGGGAAATGGGCGCCTCAATCCTTATTATCTCGGCGATGGTGTTTCTCACCTTGTCGAGATGCCGCGGAAGATTCTCCGCCGCAACGGCACGGTTTTTCACAGAGGAGACACGATACGGCTGAACCGGCGAGACCGTACGGCTTTCCGAAACATTTTCTTCGACACTTTGTCCTTGACCCCCGACGGGAGCAGCAGTCTTTGTTTCGATCTCCTCGCCGCGCTCCAGCTTTTGCAGCAGCGTGAGCAGCCTCTCACACTCTTTTTCGCGGTTATCCCACCAATCCATTGTCCACACTCTGGTGATATGCCAGCCGAGTCCGTTCAGAACGCTTATCTGAGCATATTCCCTGTCTCTGGTGGTTTTGGAGGTTCCGTAGTTTTCGCCGTCAAGAAGGATACCCAAAATATATTTTTCGTTATTCGAATTATCAACAACTCCGATATCAACCTTAAACGAGGAATGTCCCACATTTCTGACAGTTTCATAACCCGATTCGCGCAGTCTTTCGCAGATCTCGTCCGCAACGCCGCTTTG
>ONSE01000078.1 GCA_900320415.1 uncultured Eubacteriales bacterium | reverse complement strand
ATCATTTATCCTGTTCTTCGTCTGATACGGGAGCTATTGCCGGATTGTCGGAACATATCGCCGATCATTGACGACAGAATGTTTGTATGCTGCATGGTTCGCGATGAAGCGCTCAGCAAAAAGATAGAAACAAAGAAGACAGTTGAGACCGGAGACGGCAAAGAGATCACGGTTGACGTGCGGGATGATATATTTTGTGATGAGACGCTTTCCAATGAGCTGTATGCGTTTGCGTTCATTGATGCCGGAGACTCCACGTGTCAGGATCCTGTGATGCGCGAGAGCATACTGCGGCGCTGTGTGTACGGGAGATGGCGCGACTGGGGGACGATCGACATCATTACCCACCATTCATTTATCCGTCTGACCGGCGAGAGCAAGGGGATCGTGGATTCCGTCATCAATCCGTTTTTGCTGCAGTATATCACTATGGCGGCAGGAGTACTGCTGCAGAGAGCCACCATTTTACAGCTGTCGGGCGAATGCACGGAGATTTCCGAGAAATATTTTGACAACAAGAACCCGACCCGCAGGAGCCTGAAGCAGGTGAATGAGGAGATCAAAACCCTTAAGCGTGAGTATGTTTACGCGCAGAATACCGTATTTCTTGAGCAGTTCACGGTTCAGGAGCAGGGTGTTGACGAATTTTCGATGATGAAAAGAGAACTGAACATCGACGACTCGCTCGAAAGGCTGGAGCAGAAAATCAACAGCCTGTATGAGTATACGGAGGAGTATTCCGAGGAACAGGAGAACAAGCTGCTCAATTTGATCGCCTACATCGGTTTGCCGTTGGCACTGATCAACTTGATAGTCGATATGGTAGGTCTGCCGGTTTTCGGCGAAAACAGTTGTATGTTTTTTCTCACCAGTCCTCTCGCTGTGGGTGCGCTGGTGCTTTCTGTCGGAATTGTCGTGTACGCAGTGGTCAGATTGCTCGTGTTCTACATTCACGGAAAAGACAAATGAACCCCGTTCCCGGCTTTGTCAGAGGAGGAACACCGCATACGCGTTTTCGTGCAATTGCCGCGTGAACGGATTTGACGCTTTTGTTCCTGTGTTTTCCGTTCGGCTGATATCTATAAACCGCTGATTCATTCACACCTGACGGTTGGGCACGCAACTGTCTTGCATCTTTTTCGTCATAAAGGGGGCGCTGATATGATTTATTTGATTTCCGATCTGCACGGTTATCCGTTTGAAAGGTTTACGGAGCTTTTGCAAAGGGCGGGATTCTCCGATGATGACCTTCTGTATGTTCTTGGCGACGTGGTAGACAGGGGAGAGGATGGCGTCAGGTATCTTCTGTGGCTGAAAAAGCAGAAAAACATCGAGCTGCTGCTCGGCAATCACGAGCTGATGATGCGGAAGTGCGACTTTTTGTTCTCTCCTGACGCGCCGGAGCTGATGGGCAACCTTGACAGGGAGCAGAAAATCAGGCTCGGATTGTGGATGTCAAACGGAGCGAAGCCGACCCTCAGCGGCCTGTTCGGGATTTCACAGGAGGAGAGAGAGGAGCTTTTCCGCTACCTGAACGCCCTGCCGACGTACCGCGAGGTGACTGTCGGAGGACGGAGGTATCTGCTGACGCACAGCGGGCTGCGCGATTTCGAGCCGCAAAAAGCGCTCGAGGAGTATTCGGCCGAGGACTTTGTCTGGAACCGTACGCAGCTTGACGCGCGCTATTTTGATGATATCACGACCGTTTTCGGCCATTCACCTACCTTCTTTTACGGAGACAGGTATAAGGGTGATATTATCGTAACCGATACATGGGTAGATATCGATGTCGGAGCGGGCTACGGCATTCCTCCTGTTCTGCTTCGGCTCGACGACATGGCGCGGTTTGTCGCTTCATCGGATTAATTTGGAGGAATACTGATCCTTGACTCATATTATAAGGAAACCTCCAAAAAATCTTTCCGTGCTTATGCGCGGTAAGAAATTTTTAGAGGTTCCCTTAATAGGTAAGTGACAGTGAACAGAAGAAAAGTCCGTCAAACCTGAAACCGGTCCCTGATGAACTCCGTAGGTGATTTCGGGAAGGCATTGCGGGCAAACAGGTCGGCGTCTCTTGCCTTTTTTGAGAAATTGTATATTGACAAGGTGGAAGGTGAGTGTTATAATTTT
>ONSE01000035.1 GCA_900320415.1 uncultured Eubacteriales bacterium | reverse complement strand
GCTTCCCCTGATGATCAGCGTGCCGTCGGACGTTGTGACAGACACCGTTTCCTCATTGAAGCCGTTGACGTCCTCCGCTCCCGTTATGACAAGATTTTCACGGTTATCGAGCATCAGGGTATGTTTTTTCCCTGCGAATTCAGCCATAAAGAATTACCTCCGTATATCGTTCGTGTTCACAGTCACACTGATACAATATACGAAGGTCCCCTCAGAAATATGCCGTCCTGCACCGATTCTTGATAAACAAAAACCGCCGCTAAACTGTGATCACACCGCCGTGTACATGGTGTCGGCATCCTCCTTGCGGACTGTCTCCTTCACCTCGCGCACCTGCACCCTGACAGAGCGCGCCCCGAGCGTGATCTCAATGATGTCTCCCACCTTGACGTCATAGGACGCGCGGGCAGGCTTTCCGTTGACAACGATTTTTCCCGCGTCGCACGCCTCGTTTGCCACGGTTCTGCGCTTGATCAGGCGCGATACCTTCAAATATTTATCGAGTCTCATACTGCCTCCTTCAAAACAAAAAGAGCCTGGCGGCTCTTTTGTCACATCTGCTGCATTACTGGTTTACGATATCCTTGAACGCCTTGCCTGCCTTGAACGCGGGAACCTTGGACGCGGCAATCTCGATGGAGCTGCCCGTTCTGGGATCCACGCCCGTTCTGGCGTTTCTCTGGCGCTGCTCAAAGGTACCGAAGCCGGTGAGCTGAATCTTGTCGCCCGCCGCAACTGCCTTGATGATGGTGTCGAGAGCGGCGTTAAGAGCCTTTTCCGCGTCTTTCTTGGAAAGGCCGCTCTGTTCTGCTATAGCATTAATGAGATCTGTCTTTTTCATTTTCAAATTACCTCCGTTATTTTTTTCTCTGTATTTTCTTAACTTCCTCCCAAAGGGAATCCAGCTGTGTCAGGGAAGCCGATTTCATATCAATACCTCGCTCCATGGCAAGCTGCTCCACCATAGTGAAGCGGTTAACAAATTTGTCGCACGCCTTCTCCAGCGCGTGCTCGCTGTCGATCTCAAGGAAACGCGCCACATTGACGACCGTGAAGAGAACATCGCCGATTTCCTCGAACTGGTTCTCACTGTTTCCGAGAGCAATCGCGATATTCAGCTCGTTGCACTCCTCGGTGAGCTTGGTCATCGCGCCTAAGGCATTGTCCCAGTCAAAGCCGACCTTGGCTGCCTTCTTCTGGATCTTTTCACTGCGCATCAGCGCGGGAAGCGCCTTGGAAACGCTGCGCATCGCGTCGGAACAGGTGGTCTGTGACTTCGACTTCATCTTCGCCGCGTCCCAGCTGCTCAGCGCCTGCTCGGCGTTCTCCGCCTTGACATCGCCAAATACGTGGGGATGACGGTAAACCAGCTTTTTGCAGATCCCGTCGCAAACGTCACTGATGTCAAAGCTCTCCGCCTCGCGCTCCATTTCACAGTGAAGAGCGACCTGGAGCAGCACATCGCCCAGCTCCTCCCTGAGAAGCTCCGTGTCATCGGTATCGATCGCCTCGATCGCCTCGTAGGTCTCCTCAATAAAATTGGAGCGGATGGATTTGTGGGTCTGCGCCCTGTCCCACGGACAACCGCCCGGGGCGCGGAGAATCCTGACGATCTCAACGAGGTCGTCAAAGTTGTATCTATCTTTTTGCTGATATTCCATATTCCTTCTCCGAATACCGCCCGATAACTGACAGTACTCTATTTTAACCAATTAAGTGTAATTTTTCAAGTGTTTTCGCGATTTTTTCACCTTTTGGCAAAAAGCTGATCTCTTTTGCCGAAAATGTACGTAATACTAGTAATATTGCAACATAAACAACCGCTGCGGCGAGGATCGCGCAGATGGTGCTCAGGCGGTGGTTCATTTGACCCTCCAGCAGCATATTGACAAAGAATGCCGCTGCCGCGCAGCCCACGGCACCGATCAAAGGCTTGATAGTGGTGGTAAGGAAGTTCGGAACCACCTTGGAGTGCTTGATCAGCAGGAACATACCCACCACGCAGATGATCGCGTAGGAAATGAGCGAGCCTGCCGTCGCTCCCTGGATATTGATTTCGGGGATGCTGACAAAAATCCACGACGTGCCGATCTTCACCGCCATGCAGACGGTGTAGAGGATCATCGGAAGTCTTACCTTGCCGATGCCGTTGAGCATACTGCATATCGGCGTGATGATCGCCGTGAAAATGGTGGTGACGCCCATCAGCGTGAGGACGTTGCCGCCTACGGCAATGATATCGCGGCTGGAATAGATAAACGCCATGACAGGGTGCGCCAGCACGCAGAGACCGAACGCCATGGGCAGGGTGAACATCATCGTCATCTTGAGGACGGTGTCGATCGAGCCCTTCAGCTCCGCCTTGTCTCCCTTTGTCCACGCGCTGGTGACGCTGGGCATGGCGCTCGAGCCGAACACCTGCGTAACGGAGGTAACAAGCTGCATAAGCGTGAGTGAGGAACCGTAGCAGCCCCACAGACTGGTGTGGATGGTCGGGAGCATATCCCTGTGACCGTAGAATACTTCCTTCGGATAATATTCGTGATACTGGCGGAACAGCGCGTCCGCGTTCTGCTGCGCCAGGTTGAAAAGAACGTTCTGGATGATGACCGCGTCGATCAGCGAGCCGATGCTCATTACGAGAGCGCCGCCCACGATCGGAAGAGCGGTCTTGATGATGATGCCGAGCGTCTCCTTCTGACGCCTGGCGGTAACGGAGTTTTCGAGGAACTCCTTCGGGATACCGTCGCCGCCGATCTTGTACTTGAGGATCAGAAAGACGCTCGAGCTGAGACTCGCGAGCGAGATGCCGCAAATATTTCCCGCGACGGAAAAGGCGAGAATGGTGTTCTGCGCTTCGTTGGGGTCGCGGAAACGGAACCACAGGAATTCTCCCGTGTCGCGGTAGTGCGCCATGCCGAAATACATGATCAAATACGCGAACAGCGCGCCCAGCACCAGCTTGACAACCGCCTCGATGACCTCGGATACCGCAGTGGGGAACATATTTCTCTGTCCCTCAAAGTAGCCGCGGTATATCGACGCGATACAGCCGAACAGCACCGTCGGCGCCAGCGCCAGCATCGCGTAGATGGAGTAGGGGGACTTGATAAAGTGGAACGCGTACGGGAAACTGATGATCATCAGCCCGATGGTGCAGACAAGTCCCACCACCAAAAACAGCGGTATGGACAGTCTGTGGATCTGTTTGACGTCCTTGTAGCGCTCCTCCGCCATGCTCTGCGATATCATGCGCGAGATGACGATAGGCAGACCGCCCGTCGCAACGATGAAGATGACGCCGAACACCTCGTAGGCGTTGTTGTATATGCCCATTCCCATCGAGGCGAGGCTCTTGCCGAACATGGAGTAGATGTTGGTGAGAATGACCTTATCCAGAACGCCGAACACCTTGACCACGATCATGCTGACGGTCAGGATCGCCGCGCCCTTGACAAAGGTCTGGGAGGCGTTCTGCCGCGCGTTGGCTACCGCGTTATATTTTTTTGACAAATTATATCACCTGCTGAATCAAATTGACGGAGCGCGGCGGATTATTCCGCGGTCTCCTCAGCGGCTCCGCCGACGGCGTCGATCGCCTCTTCCACGGTCTCCGCCACGGTTTCCTCCACTGTCTCGGCAGCCTCGTCAACAGGCGCTTCGTCCTCGAGCTTGGCGCCGCAGATGTTGCAGTATACGGAATTTCTGGGCAGCTTCGCGTCGCAGTGAGGACACTTCTTCTGATTCTTCACGGAGTCGATATGTCCGTTGATAATGTCAAGGTTTTCCTTGAGCTCCTTGATTTCGGAGATTATCTGCGCGACCTCCGCGGAGGTGTCAACGCCGAATACCTCCTTCTTGTAGGTAAACTTTCCGAGGTCTCTGAGCTTCTTGTTGATCTCGCCCCTGATCTCGGCGGCGGTAATCTTGTACTTTGAGGTATCATAAACGGTGGAAGCCTTCTTAGAAACAACCGCCACTGCCGCTTTCGCGTTTACGACAACATCGTCAAAAATTTCATCAAATTTTCCCATAACAGTCACCTTTCTCTTAATGTCGGGGGATTTCTCCCCTGTATTTTTTCATCAAATAGTATAGCACTATTCCTGTCAATAATCAACTGTGTAAACCACAATAAAACCGCTTGATATCTGATTTTCTTTTAAGTATTTCGTCAAATCGCCCAATATACTCGTAAGGGTATTTGAAGTTGAAAACACGGCTCAGATAATCGCTGTTCGGATCCTTCAGCTTCGTCACGCCGCCCGAGCCGCAGGCGAGGATCGTATGCGTTTCGTCCATCACGTAGACATTGTACAGACTCTCAAAGCCTCTCTTCGCCCAGCCGACGTTTTCGAGGTTGCCCACCATCCGCGTCTGGCGGTAGAGATAGTACGGGATATATCCCCCCGCGGTCAGGGCTTCCTCCGCGTAGCGCGTCATTTCACGCGCGGCGGCAGCCTCCTCCCTGTTGAGCGTCTTGCCGTCCTGCGTCAGGGTGGCGGCACGCTTCATGCAGAGCGTGTGGACGGTAACACATTCCGCGTCCAGCGCCAGCATCGCGTCGAGCGACTGACGGAACCCCTCCGCGGTATCGCGCGGCAAGCCCGCGATCAGATCGGTATTGATATTGTCAAAGCCGCAGGAGCGCGCCAGCGCGAACGCGTCAAAAAACTGCTGCGCGGTGTGCTTTCTTCCGATTGCCTGCAGCACCTCGTCGCTGACAGTCTGCGGATTGATGCTGATGCGGCTCACTTTATTTTCTTTTAAGGAATTTAGTTTTTCTCTTGTAATGGTGTCGGGTCTGCCCGCCTCCACGGTAAACTCGCGGCAAGAGGACATATCGAAGCTCGCGTTGACCGTCCCGAGCACCTGACCGAGCTGCTCGGCGCTGAGGGTGGTCGGCGTTCCGCCGCCGAAATAGACAGTTTCCAGCCGCAGCCCCAGGTCTGCGGCAATCTCCGCCGTCGCCTTCAGCTCCTCACAGAGGAGATCGGTGTAGGGCTGCGTCAGCTTTTTCGCCCGCTCCACCGACGCCATCACAAAGGAGCAATAGGCGCAGCGCGAGGGACAGAACGGGATCCCCACGTAAAGGCTGAACGATTCGGGACGCGAGAGCGCGAGCACCTTTCTCTCGTTCTCCTCCGTCGCGGAGGCAAGGCGGAGCTTCTCGGGGCTGACGAAGTAATCCTCCAAGAACCGCCTTTCCGCCTTCTCCGCTCCGATCTCAGCGCGGAGATGCCGCAGCAGCTTGATGGGGCGCACACCCGTCAGCAGTCCCCAGGGCTGGTCGACGCCGCTGAAATCCCGCAGCAGCTGATAGAGCAGCTTGACGGTGCCAAGCTCATTGCTCTCGCTGCTGTCCCGGAGCGGCGCGGTCTTTTCCTCACAAAACACGCCGATCTCCACTCGGACGAGCAGCCTGTCGGACAGCTCCGTGTAAATATACGGCGTTTCCACGCTTTCGAACTCCCGAAACACATTGATCTTTTCGTTCGGGAAAAAGAGCCGCGTGAGGTTTTCCAGCTCAAACCAGAAGGTGTTGTTCCTGACGTAGAGATTCATGTCAGAGTCTCCTCATCAGAGGATTGAAGCGCCGCTCGTGATCCAGCGTCGTAATGGGGCCGTGTCCGGGGATGACGGTGTAATCGCCGTCCAGCTCCTTGAGCTTTTTCAGGGAGAGGATCATCTTTTCGTCATCGCCTGTGGGGAGGTCGGTTCTGCCGTAGGACTCGCAGAACAGCGTGTCGCCGCTGATCATCACTTCGTCAAGAAGGTACACGCCGCAGCCGCTGGTGTGTCCCGGAGTGTAGAGATATTTGATCTCGGTTTCGCCCAGCAGGAAGGTCTCTCCGTCCTCGAGGAGGATATCCGCGTGGAAGGGCTTGAATTCGCGGAGCATATGGCGCTCCACCCCGTTGAGGCGTGTGTCGCTGAGGAAGGGGTCGCAGTGCTTTCCTGTGACGATTTTCGCGCCGAATTTGTCCGCGAGCTGCTTTGCGTAAAGAATGTGGTCGTAGTGACCGTGGGTAAGTATCACGTATTCCAGCTTGCCGCCGTCCTTCTCGATCTGCGCGTTGAGCGCGTCGCTCTTCGCGCCGGGATCGGTGACGGCGGTCTTGCCCGTCGCCTCATCGACGATGTAGCAGCAGTTGGTGGCAAGAGG
>ONSE01000082.1 GCA_900320415.1 uncultured Eubacteriales bacterium | reverse complement strand
TTCCCGCGCTTTGTCATTGGAATATTTTAGATATCTGTGCCAAATAAGTGAATTTTACTATTGACTTATTTCGTTATCTCGTCTATAATTGAAGCGTGGGATATCGTTATCCTATCGGTTGCCTTAACCGCTGTTTTGAGCTGATGATATCTGCGATTCACGCGGATGTTGTCGGCTTTTATTAAATTCTAAGGAGGAAATGCTAATGTATTACACAGCAGAAGTAACGAATATGTGCCCCGTAGCCAAGGGCGCGTATCACGGACCCGCTCCGATTCC
This sequence comes from uncultured Eubacteriales bacterium, assembly GCA_900320415.1. Lineage (GTDB taxonomy): Bacteria > Bacillota > Clostridia > Oscillospirales > Acutalibacteraceae > Ruminococcoides. The sequence goes on along the minus strand of ONSE01000082.1, from coordinate 7,246 downwards.
CGAAGAGGGCAATTGGGTACAGGCAAAAGAAATCAAGGACATTTCCGGCTTTACTCACGGTATCGGCTGGTGCGCTCCCCAGCAGGGCGCCTGCAAGCTGACCCTCAACGTAAAGAACGGCATTATCGAGGAAGCTTTGGTTGAGACCATCGGCTGCTCGGGCATGACCCACTCTGCCGCGATGGCTTCTGAGATTCTCATCGGCAAGACGCTGCTCGAGGCGCTCAACACCGACCTCGTATGCGACGCTATCAACACCGCTATGAGAGAGCTGTTCCTGCAGATCGTATACGGCAGAACCCAGAGCGCCTTTTCTGAGGGCGGTCTGCTCGTCGGCGCTTCCCTCGAGGATCTCGGCAAGGGTCTGCGCTCACAGGTAGGTACCATGTTCGCTACCAAGGAAAAGGGCCCCCGCTATCTTGAAATGACAGAGGGCTACTGCACACGCGTTGCCTTGAACGAAGACAACGAGATTATCGGCTATGAGTTCGTCAGCCTCGGCAAGATGATGGACTTCATCAAGGGCGGCATGGACGCTAATGATGCTCTTGAAAAGGCAAAGGGTCACTACGGCCAGTTTGACAACGCGGCGAAGTACATCGATCCGCGTAAGGAATAAGGAGGTGTGCAGCATGAGCTTATTTGAAAACTATGACAGACGTATTGAAAAAATCAACGGTGTTCTCGAGGAGTACGGTATCGCTTCCGTAGAGGAGAGCCGTGAAATCTGCAAGGCAGCCGGTTTTGATCCCTATGAGATCGCCAAGGGCATCCAGCCCATCTGCTTTGAGAACGTATGCTGGGCATACTGCGTAGGCGCCGCTATCGCCCTGAAGGCTGGCGCGAAGAACGCGGAAGAGGCTGCCAAGTACATCGGCGTAGGTCTCCAGAGCTTCTGTATCGACGGTTCTGTTGCCGAAAACCGTAAGGTCGGTCTCGGCCACGGCAATCTCGCTGCGATGCTCCTCAGCAACGACACCAAGTGCTTCGCGTTCCTCGCGGGCCACGAGTCCTTCGCTGCCGCGGAAGGCGCTATCGGTATCGTTCGTAACGCCAACAAGGTCCGTCAGGAGCCCCTGCGCGTTATCCTCAACGGTCTTGGCAAGGACGCCGCTCAGATTATCTCCAGAATCAACGGCTTCACTTATGTTCAGACCCAGTTCGATTACTACACCGGTGAGCTGACCATCGTGAAGGAAACTCCCTACTCCACAGGTGAGCGCTCCAACGTTCGCTGCTACGGCGCTGACGACGTCCGTGAAGGCGTTGCCATCATGCACAAGGAAGGTGTTGACGTTTCCATCACCGGTAACTCCACCAACCCCACCAGATTCCAGCACCCCGTTGCGGGCACCTACAAGAAAGAGTGCAATGAGCAGGGCAAGAAGTATTTCTCCGTTGCTTCCGGCGGCGGCACAGGCAGAACCCTGCATCCCGATAACATGGCGGCAGGCCCCGCTTCCTATGGTATGACAGACACCATGGGCCGTATGCATTCCGACGCGCAGTTCGCAGGATCCTCCTCCGTTCCCGCGCACGTTGAGATGATGGGCTTCCTCGGCATGGGCAACAACCCGATGGTTGGCGCTACCGTTGCCGTTGCCGTTGCGATCCAGAACAGCCTCGGCTGATTGTAACAATTCAAACCGGAGCGGGCTCCCGTTCCGTTCACGAAAAGCTCGGCTCCGGCCGGGCTTTTTTGATGAAGAAAAACCGCTGACAGCAGGGGGCAGAGGTGCAATGAAATACACGATGTGTTGATACTGTTCCCGAGTCTGTTGACGGACGTTTTTCCGAAACAGACATAAGGGAACCTCTAAAAATTCCTTACCGCGCATAAGCACGAAATCTTCACGGCATAATTTTTCCATAAATCTTCCGCACTTCTGCACGACATTGAATTATTAGAGATTCCCATAAAAAAATTGAGAAGGTTCAACGGGTAACCTTCTTAAAATAATACATATCCCGCGATGAATCTGAGCACTGATAGTTCTTTGAAAGAAAAATCAACAGCGTGGTCAGCGTATTGGAAATTCATCGCTTTCAGATTGCCGCCGTCATAAAAGACGCAGTAAAAATGGATCCCTCGAAATCCCTTGTTCCAGGCGCACACGATGCCGCACCGCCCGTCCCTCAGGGACGTCTGAAACCGTCTGAGGCTGAGGTGCTTCCGGAAAACGGCTCGGTGCTTGCGAAAAAATCTCCCCAGGCTCAGCGGCTTGGTGCCGAATAGGCCGAACAGCCACGGCATTTTGAGAGCTTCCAGTTCACGGAGCAGTTCGCAGAAATCAACAGGCTGCCCTGTCAGCTTCATCGCGTTGTATACCGCGACAGCGCCGCAGCCGTTTTTCTTGATCCCGCAATTTGCTCTTCCGTATTTCAGATCGGAAACGGGTGAGTCAGCCTGGGAAAAAATGAAATTCTCAAAGTTCGGCAGAAGTGTTTTGTTGTTTCGGTATCGGTTATTTCTTTTCATATCAGGTTGCAATTTCATGTTGATGTGGTATAATGTTCGGAGAAAAAGGGATGAGGATGATGACCTTGAAAAAAATACTTGTGTCTTTAATTGCGGCAATGACGGTGATGCTTTCATCGCTTCCCGTGCTTGCGGCGACGCCTGACGAGGCAGCGATCGTTTCGCGTCAGGAAGACCTGACGCCGCTTTACACGACAGCGTCCGACAGCTCGCTGCGGGATTATTCCCATCATATGTCCGCGGATGAGGGGATCCTGTTCTATACGCAGACCACGGCACTGGCTCTGATCACGGGTTACCTGATTCTCTTCAAGGTGAAGGGGATCCCCCATGGAGAAAAAATGCACAGACGGAGAAAAACATAAAAAGACAGGACTGCTTCGCGGCAGTCCTGTTTGTGCGTCAGCGCAGTTTTTTGAAGAAGTCCCTGAGCAAAGCGGCACATTCCTCCGCCATGATGCCGCCTTCGCACTGCGGTTTGAAATTGTACGGCATTTCAAAGAGGTTGGTGATGGTTCCGCAGGAGCCGTTTTTAAAATCATAAGCGCCGAAGTACACCTTGGGAATATGTGCGTTGAGAATCGCTCCCGCGCACATGGGACAGGGCTCGAGCGTTATGTACATCTCACAGTTCCACAATCTCCATCCCCCCAGCGCTTCGCAGGCGTTGTTGATCGCGTCGATTTCCGCGTGAAAGAGGGCGTTCTTTTTTTTCTCGCGGCGGTTTCTGCCCTTCGCCACAATAACGCCGTCTCTCACGACCACGGCGCCGACAGGCACCTCTCCGTCGTCGTATGCCTCTCTCGCCATCTCCAGCGCGGCAAGCATGAATCGATTTGGTTCACTCATGATCGGCTATTCGGAAACCGGCAGAAGATTGGCGATCGTCATCAGAAGGAACACGCTGCAGGAAATGATCATGCCTGCGTTGATAAAGAACGCATGGTACTTGTCCTTGAGGGAAAGCGTTTCCGCATAGGGCTTGAGGGGCTTTTCCTTGTCAGTGAGGCGGAACATTTCCTTGTCGGTTTTGATCAGGTAGATGAACGCGAGGATGCCTCCGACACAGAACAGCGCGGTGATCGCGAAATAGATGGTGTAGGTGGTGTACTGGTCAAGAATATTATTCTTGGTGAGAAGCTCCATCATGGTCGCGTAAAAGTTATTGATGAAGTGAATAATAACGGAGGGAAGAATGGAATCCGTGACGATATCGACGAATCCGAACGCCAGTCCCAGCAGGAACGCGAACACAATCTGCGTCGTGTTGGAGTGCATTGCGCCGAACATGATGGAAGAAACGACAACGGCGAAGGCTCTGCCGTATTTTTTGAGACTACCCATCACGATGCCCCGAAAGACGAATTCTTCGGCGAACGCAGGTACAACGGCGATGGCGATAACACTGAGAATGATTTCAAAAGGGGAAAGCGCGTCCATCTGAATGCTGCCCGCATGGTTCTCCAGCCCGAACAGCGAAATATTCTTGATAAACATATCCGCGGCGCCGTTGGCGACCATCGACAGCCCCATTCCGATCAGCAGGACGGGAATCAGCTTCATCGGCCTGACATGGGTTTTTCCAAAGCTGTCGCGCAGCTTGAAGCCCGAAGCGAAGAGGTAAACCAGCGCGGGAATCAGCGAGGCAAAGACGCTTGCCGCGATATCCAGCAGATATTCGGCGACATGATTGCCCGTGACGTCGATTCCGGTAAAACGGTAAAACAGCACCAGAACGATCGCGAAGATCTGCAGGGTGGAATAATAGGTGAGAATCAGGAAGCCCAGTCCGTTTGATTGCTTCCTCAGCTTTTTCTGTTCGCACCGTCTGACATACTCCTCGGTGATCACGGGACGCGGGGGAGCCTGACGGTAGGCGGGGTAGGGATATTGCTGCATAGTATCAACTCCAGTCAGCTTATTGTACCATAAATCGAAGCTTTTTTCAAGGAGTACATTACAAGAATGTAAATTGACAAACCACAGGGTTGGTGCTATCTTTTAACATAGAATATTGTGATTTCAGAAAGGACGTTGCGACATGGTAACCGCTATGCTTTTCGCGGGCGGAATCGGCGCCAGAATGCAGTCCTCAAGCCTTCCGAAGCAGTTTCTGGAGGTCGGGGGAAAGCCGATAATCGTGCATACAATGGAGCACTTTTCAGCTCATTCCATGGTGGAAGGGATCGTCATCGCCTGCAAGGAGGACTGGATCGATTATCTGGTGGAGCTGATTGAAAAATTCCACATAAAGAAAATCCGAGCGGTTGTTCCGGGAGGAGAAACAGGCTTCGCGTCGATCCACAACGGTGTTGTCGCCGTCGCGTCCTTTTCCAAAGAACCTGATGATTTGATCCTGATATGCGACGGGGTCCGCCCGATGCTCTCGGAGCGGCTGATCACCGACTGTATCCTCACCACGAGAAAGTACGGAACCGCCGTCCCCGTCACGCCGAGTATCGACTCCCTGCTCTACAGCACGGACGGCGAGACCTGCGGAAAGAGCTACGACAGGAACCAGATGTACGTGACGCAGGCGCCTCAGGGTTATACGATGGAGCGCATTTTGTGGGCGCATTCCGAAGCGGAAAAAAGGGGCATCACCAACCCGATCTCGTCCAGCGAGCTGTTCATTGAGCTGGGGGAAAGAGTGCGGCTGTTCAAGGGCGAGCGCTTCAATATCAAGGTGACGACGCCCGAGGATCTGGTGACGCTCAGAGCGCAGTTCTATTATGAAAACTATAAGAAATTTGCCAGGGAAGAATTAAAATATGGATTATAAAGTAAAAGAATGCATGGCGCGGGGCATTTACAGCGACGCGCTCGAAATCGCGGAAACGGAGCTTCCGTGGGAAAGGTTAAAAAACGCCTCTGTCCTGATTACGGGAGGGGGCGGTTTTATCGGGGGATATCTGGTCCTCGCCCTGCTGACAAGGAACGATAATTACGGCGATAATATCAAGGTGACCGCGCTTGTGAGGAACGGGGAACGTGCCCGCAGGAAATTCGGAAGTCTGCTCGGCAGGGAGGACTTTTCCCTTTGTGTGCAGGATGTCAATGAGGAAATCGGCGCACCGCGCGCGGATTATATTATCCACGCGGCGAGTCAGGCGAGCAACGCGCAGTTTGAGTCGGATCCCGTCGGTACCATCAGCGCGAACCTGCTCGGCACGGCAAACGTTCTGGAGTTCGCGAAAAAGAGCGAAGCAAAGGCGACGCTGGTGGTGTCCAGCCTGAAGGTGTACGGAACGCTTTACGGCGAGAAGGACAGCATCAGTGAGGACGACTGCGGCTATCTCGATTTCACGTCCTACAAAAACTGCTACGCGATGGGCAAGAGAGCCTCCGAAACGCTGGCGGCAAGCTATTGCCGTGAGTTCGGCATGAACGTAAAGCTCGCGCGTCCCGCCTACATTTACGGAGCCGCTACCCTTGATGACGACAGGGTTTGGGCACAGTTTATCGCGAATGTTGTCCGCGGTCAGGATATTCTCCTCAAGAGCAGCGGCGCGGCCAACCGCTCCTTCTGTTACGTGACGGACACCGCGAGCGCCTTGCTCTGCATCCTTCTCAAGGGAGAAAACGCGGTGCCGTATAATATTTCCAACCCAATGTCCGACGTTACCATCCGGGGCTTCGCGAAGGCGGCGTGCGAGGCGTTTCCCGAACGCAGGATCCGTCTGTGCTTTGCTAATCCCGAGGATGAAAAAGAGCCCGCGGAGCTGAGGACGCCTCTGCGTCAGGTGCCTGAAATACTGGACAATTCCCGCCTGAAAGCGCTCGGCTGGGAGCCGAAGGTGTCACTGAAGGAGGGAATCCGACGGGCTGTTGGTGTATTGGAGGGTTAATTTCGTTTAATATCCACAATCTATTGTGTTTTGGTTGACAACAGCGCGAAATGTGTGATATCATAGGTTATTGAAAAACGGCGAATTACCGCGTTTTTATCGGAATTTTATGATATGGTTAGTTTCGGAATGGAGGATTTGGAAGTGAATACCGCAATCATTCTCGCGGGCGGCGTCGGAACCCGTATGGGAACCGATCGGCCGAAGCAGTATTTAATGGTTCAGGACAAGCCGATTATTTCCTATTGCTTTGATATCTTTCAGCAACATGAGGAAATTGACGCCATGGTCGTTGTTGTCAGCGAGCAGTGGCAGGACTTTGTTGAGGAATACGCTGAAAAATACGGCGTGACCAAGATCAAGGGCTATGCTCCCGCGGGCAAGACACGCCAGCACTCCATTTTTAACGGATTGAAGCTGATCGCGCAGACCGTTCCCGATACCGATATCGTTATCGTACACGATGCGGCGCGTCCGCTGGTGTCCGACGAGATCATTTCCTCCTGCGTCAAGGGCGCGACGGATTATGACGGCGCGATGCCCGTCATCACCGTCAAGGATACGGTGTACCAGAGCAAGGACGGAGAGACGATCGACTGTCTGCTCAAGCGCAGCGAGCTCTTTGCGGGACAGGCTCCCGAGAGTTTTAAATTCAAAAAATACTATCAGATTCACAACGAGGTCACCGACGAGGAGATCGGTGCGACAGCGGGCAGCAGCGAGATCGCTTACCGTCACGGCATGGAGATCCGTATGGTCAAGGGCAGCGAGCGCAATCTGAAAATAACGACGGTTGAGGATTTGGAAACCTTTGAAACGATATTGAAAGGCGGCAACTGATATGGATACAATGAAGGCAAGAGTGTTACGGGCTGTCGGCAATCTGGAGTACTGCGATTATCCCATGCCCGAGGTAAAG
>ONSE01000085.1 GCA_900320415.1 uncultured Eubacteriales bacterium | reverse complement strand
TGTTGAATTCTGCCTTCAGTCCGCAGCAGGATAGAAGCTGTTCCGCGCGTTCCTTATCCAACAGTGTCACATCGGGAACCGTTACGCTGCTCTGTGCCGCGCTGACGACCAGCTCGACAGGCTCACCGTCCGTTTCTTCGCCCGCTGCGGGGGACTGCTTGACAACCGTTCCCTCGGGAAGGCTGTCATCATAGACTCTCTGTGCCACCTCCACAGGCGCATGAGATTGCGCGGCTACTTCCTCATAGGGCTTTCCCGTAAAATCGTCAGCCTCTGTTTCCCCCTGCGGATACAGCGCTCCCTGTGAAACCGTGAGCGTGATACTCTGACCCGCCCCCACTCTTGTATACGGCTCGACGCTCTGGGACATCACACAGTCCTGAGCGACGCTTTCGCTGTTCTCATATTTCACGTCGCTTTCCAGCCCGAGCTCACTGAGCAGCTCCTCACAGCTCTCCATCCGCATACCAAGGAAATTCGGCATGGAAAACTCGCCGCTTTGCGCACTGACCGTAACACCGACCGCGGAGTTGACACTCACGATCGCGCCTGCGTCCGCACTCTGCGCGAGCACTGTGTTTTCATCCAATGTGTCGTCAATGTTTTTTCCTTCAATTTCAAGCAGCAGTCCTGCCTGCTTCAGCTCTCTCTCCGCTTCTTCAAGACTGCGGTTTATCACGCTCGGAACGACCGTCTGCCCCTCCAGGGGAAGGTCGGCAGCGCCTTTCCCAAGCAGCATCGGAATTACCAGTACTGCGGAGGCTATCAGCACCACCACCGCGGCGGGAACTGCAATTTTTGCCCACAAAGGAAAGCCCTTGCCTTTTTGTGTGTTGACAACAACCTCCTTGTCGCTTGTCAGCTCCTTGATGAACACCTCCATATTCGGTGTTCGGAATTCCGTCGGAACAGCCGCGGCGTTGATATAAGCGTTTTCCTTCGACCTGCTCATTTTCACCCCGCCTGAGGTCGGCTTCGCGAGGATATCCCTGTGTTTTTGTGCGTAAACCCTGCTGCGTTCCGCCCCGTCCGGAGGATTGACGCCGAGCATGGAGTAAACCAGCATAGCCGCCGAATAGACGTCGTTTTCGGGAGCAATCCGAACAGCGTCCGTCGGTTCCAGCCTCTCGGGCGGATACCAGCAATCCTGCCGTGAGGCTCTGATATCGGAGGCGTTATCGGTTATGTGGAAGAAAAGGTTATCAATGTAGCTGTGAAAAACCAGTTTTCCGTCCCTAACGAAAATATTTTCGGGAGAGAAGCCTCCCGCGGCAAAGCCGTTTTCATGGAGCTTATCGAGCGCTCTGAGTACAGGCAGCATCAACCGCTCCGCCTCCGCTTCTTCCAGGGGAGCGTGATCCTGAAGGTACTCTCCCAGCGGCTGTCCCTCTTCATAGGCAGAAACGACATAGGCGGTGTTGTTCTTTTCAAAGCTCTCAAACACAGGGCTGATACTGTCAGGCAAATGTGTTTCGGAGAGCAGGCGCGCATTGTTCAGAAGCGCTGACATATACTGATAGAACGGCTGCTGCCTGACAACCGTCACCGCCGTTTCTCCCACACCGCGCACCGCGTACCTTGTCGGAAGGTACTCATTCAGAACAACGCGTTTTTCCGTCAAAGCGTCCCAGCCGATATAGCGGATGATCCACTCGCTGACGGAAAGAGGCATTCCCACAATATAGCGCTCGCCGAGAACCATACCAGGGGTAAGGCAGCGGGAATTGGTCGGGAGCGTTCCCTCCCGGAAGCCGCACGACGGACAAATACCAAACTCATCTCCGTACCGCTCCATACAATTCATACAGAATTTCATAATCAATCCTCTTTCGCGCTAGTCGGACGGCGCTTCATCAGCCGCGTAGTAGCGCTGGCAGAACAGGTCCCTGACATCAAAACGGTCATCATCATAGTGCGTCATGCACACGCGAAAAACCGCTCCGTTTTCTCCCGCATTCCAGAAAATATCCTGCTCAGCTTCGCTGAAAGGCTCTCCGAAGCGTTCGCGCGCCGCCAGAACGACCTCCTGCTTGAAGTCCGTCCTGATTTCGTACTGCGCGGCAACCAGTTTGTTGTCCTTGTATATCATATCGATGGAGTGAACGAAGTTCGAGCCGTAATTGGAGGGACTGTCAACGGGAATGCAAAGCACCTTGTAGCCGCTGCCGAAATCGGGCATCTCCGCGCCCCAGAACAGATTTCCCGACGAGAAAAGACCCGCCACATCCTCGAGCTCTCTGCCAAACAGACCTTCGTCCATCGTAAAAAAGTCGTTTTCAATATGAAAATAATTGCCCAGATCCGGGTATTGGATTTCCGCAGGATTGACCGAGAACGGCTCTGTCTGCGTTTCTCCCGTCTCTTCGGCCGCAGTCTGCGGGGAGGTCAGAGAGGAATTCACTTCATTGGAAGGGGTCTTTGGAAGCAACAGCACCGCAGCCGCGATACCCGCTGCCACGACCACCGCCGAAATGACGAGAATCAAAGGCAGATTACTCTTTTTCTTCTTTGGTAAGGAGGGCGGCTCCTGTCTTTGTTCCGGTTCCTCCCGCTTCGGCGGCGCTTCGCTGTCCGGCTCCGCGCGGTGGGGCACATACTCCGAAAGCCTGATGTCGCCGCCGTCCTGTGTGATTCCGCTGACCGTGCGGCCGCTGTCATCGCGCCGAGAGACCTCCTGATTACCGCTGTGACCGCGGGAATCCCCGATATCAATCCCCGGCACGGAATCCAGCTCCTCCAGGAGCTCGTCAATGCTCTGAATCCGCTCGTCAGGCTTGACGGCGAGGCCGCGCCGCAGCACCTCCTCAAAGGCAGGATCAATCTCCACGCCGACCTGAGAAGGCATTTTTAGATCGTCCTCAAACACCCTGTCGGGAGCATCGGAGGGCACGCTTCCCGTGATGCACTTGTACATCGTGGCGCAGATAGCATAGACGTCTGTCCACGCGCCCTGGGCTCCATGACGGCGGTACTGCTCCATCGGCGCATAACCGTGCTTGAGCATGACTGACAGGCTTCTTTCGTCCGCGAACTCTCTCGCCGCGCCGAAATCCAGCAGCTTGACCTGCTCACCCACCAGCATGATATTATCGGGGCTGATATCCCTGTGAATCAGTCCCTTTTTGTGGATTTTTTGCAAAGAACGGAACACGGGCATCAGCAGACACACCGTGTTATAGGGAGAGATCCTGCCAACCTGCTTCAAATAGCTCTTGAGGGTGATGCCGTCGAGATATTCCATAACAATGTAGACGGTGTGGTTCTCCTCAAAAAAATCGCGGACCGCCACAATTCCCGGTTCATCGGTAAACTTTGCGAGCGTGCGGGCTTCCCTCAAAAAGTTCTCGCGGCTCTTGGAGAACAGCTCCCTCGCGCTTTCGGTGCTGATGCTCTGTACCTCATTGGTCACGGTGTTGTTGCGGTTCACCATTCCGTTCGGAAAGAATTCCTTGATTGCCACGCGAAACCGCAGCAGCGTGTCGAGTCCGATATAGGTGATGCCAAAGCCGCCCTCTCCGAGAACACCTCCGACAAGATATCTGTTATTCAGCATCGCGCCCTGTCTGAGAGTGTGCGGAGGAGACAGGTACTCCTCAGGCGCTCGTCCGCAGGCGGGGCAGCGGTCCTCCCCCTCCGCCATTTCACTCATGCAGTACGGACAATATCTCATTTCATCATCTCCGATTATGTTCGTCTATTCCGGCACAGGCCCGCGGCAGTCACCATGAAAAATGCTCCGAGCAAAGCGGAACAAACACCAGCTCCGTCTCTCCGATGCGGATGATGTCATAGGGCTTGAGAGCCGCGTAGGTCAGCACCATCTCACGGTTGATGTAGACAAACGTCTTGCCGCCCGCGCTCTGAAGGAAGTACTTCTTATTGAGCGGATCATAAACCACCGTCGCCTGCGCGCCTCTTGATATGCTGCGGTCGCTGCGCAGATCGATATCCGCGCGGTTTGCCGCGTCAGCTCGTCCGAGTGTAGTCCGCGCGGAGTTCAGTGTGAATACCCTTCCCTTTGCCGCGGTATTGAGAACAGTGAGCCATCCGAGAGGAAGATCGTCCTCGATTTCCTCAAAAATGACTTGTGTTTTTCCGTCATCCTCCTGCTCCTCTTTGAGCGGCTCCTCAAAGGAATCGCCCGTAAAGCCATCGTCCCTGATATGGTTCACCAGCGGCGCGGATTCCGTCAGGGGGAACGCTTCGGGTTCGGAAAGCGGCTCCGGAGAAGGTTCCGCGATTGGTTCAGGAACCGCAACAGGCTCTTCAACCGCTTCGGGTTCCGGCGAGGGCTGTGGAACGGGCTGTGAAACGGGAGCCGGCTTCGGATCCTCCTTCACAGGCTGCGGCCCGGGCTTTCTTGATCCGCACTGCGGACAGAAAAGTCCGTGGCTGACTGCTCCGCACTGACACCTCCAGGCATTGCTTTCATCAGGCTCCTGCGCAACAGGAGCGGAAGGCTTGGGGACGGGCGTCGGAGCGGGCTGCGGCTCGGGTTCGGGTTTTGGGGCGGGAGTCGGCTTTGGTTCCTGCACCTTCACTTTTTCGTCCGTCTGGTTGCAATGCGGGCACCTGTCATATTTATCGCCGTCGTAATAATGCAGATTGGGGCAGCGTTTGAGTTTCATGGTTTTTCCTCCGTTTATATGCTGAGTGATGATTATTTGATGAAAACGGCAACCGCCGTGTAGTTATCCATCAGTTTTCCCGCGCTGTTTCGTGCCGCGAGCCGAGACATCCGACTGAGCCACTGTTTCGCGTTCGCGCTTTCCCTAAGCAGGGAGATCATCTCGTCCTCGGTCACAGGCTCCCAAAAGCCGTCGGAGCAAAGCAGAAAGACATCGCCTGCCCTGACATCGAACCGCGCGGTTTCATATTTGATTGTCTCGCGCTCATCCCCCAGCGCGCGCAGCAGCTTGCTGCGGTCGGGATGGGAGCGGATTTCGCTTTCTTCAATTTCTCCCGTCAGGGCGAGCATCTGGGGAACACTGTGATCGCGGGTACGGGAAAGCAATTCTCCTCCCCTGAAACGGTACAGGCGGGAATCACCGATATGGACGCACATACCGCTGCTGCCGTCAAGCAGCAGCACAACGGCGGTGGTTCTCATCCTTCCGACAGCTCCCAGCCGAACCTGCTCGGCACGCAGCGCCTCCTGCGCTCGTGGCAGAACCGTTTCCAGAGAAGCGAGGCCGGAAGATTTCGCAAATTCCCTTTTGATAAACTGTGTGACAAAACGTGACGCCCTGTCCCCCATTCCGTGAGCGCCCAGTCCGTCGCACAGGACGAAGCAAGAGGCGCCGCGTCTGAAAAACGCGTCGGCGTAATCCTCATTCACCGCTCTGCTTCCCCTGTCGGAAAACAGACTGTAATCGGGCTTCATTCGCTTCACCGCTTATTCCGCGTCGGGATTGCGGTTCATCTCGCCGAGTCCCCGGTCTGCCTCGTCCATGACGGCGCGGCAGTCCACGAGTACGGAACACATATTGGCGAGGATATCCGCGATACCCGTGATGTTTGTCCTGACGATCCTTGCGTCCTCCAAAAAGGTACTCGCGCCTTCTCCCGACCAGTTGCTGCCGAGCCGTTCGACGATTTTATCATAATCCGTCACAATTTTGTCATAGCGGCGGATAAAGCTGTCCTTCTGTTCGATACATCTGTCAAATACGCGTGTGTCTATGCAGCGGTATTCGCTGTTATTCGTTTCTGCCATACGCTCTCCCTCTTAAACCTTGATGATTTTGATTTTTTTCAGCTCGTCCGATTCAATGTCAAAATAGTAGCCGTCACCCAGCTCACACCGGGCGTACTCGTTTTTCAGCTCCTTGGGATCCATCTCCCCGAACACCGAGCGGCTGCCTCTGTCCGTGACGAATTCCGCGATGTTGTCGAGCAGAAACGCCGCCGCGATACTGTTGTTGAGCGAGGATTCCGTGTCCCTGTCGTTGTTGCCGATTTTGCGAACGTCCGAGAAAATGAACCAGTAGTTCTTTTCTTCCGCCGCCGCGATCATCTTCGGGAACACATTCTTGAGCAGCTGCGCGCCGTTCGCCTGATAGAGCATTTTGCTCTGTAAGACAAACACGGTTCCCGCGTGAAGCTTCTCCCGGAAATTCTTGTTGATCACGCCTCTGTCCATCTTGGCGGCGTAGCCGTTCGCGTCAAGATACTCGCTCATCTCCTCCACCGAGGTGAGATAGCTGCCGCGCTGCGGACACTCCTCAAAGATCTCCGCAAGCTGCTTTCTGCCGTCGTCAAAAAACACGAAGCGGAATTCGGGATACGCCCTGCGTATGGAACGCACCAGCAGGCGCGTGAGATTGGTTTTGCCGAACTTTTTCTTTCCGTAGATGGCGACGGAATGAATGTCGCGCATATTGACGGCTATCGGCTTGTGGTCGTAATAGTCCAGTCCTACCACGGGGTCGCGGCCGTCGAGCCTACTCTCGCAGCCCTTTGACAGGAAGTCGCAGAAGTTTGCTTCGGTCAGGTCACCGTCAAACGCGGTGAGCTTTTCGGTCTTTGTTTCAACGGAAGCAAAGCAGTCTATGAACATCGGCAAATCACGTTCCTCATCCCGGAACGGCAGGAAGATCTGCAGCTCCCTGGGCTTTCCGTCGATCATTGAGACACCTCTGCCGGGGTTGTTCATCGGCTCGCTGACGCGGGTCCCGAAAATATCGATATATTTGTCTGAGGTTCCCTCCAGTGCGAAGCGGCGGTCAAAGCTGCCCATCAGTCGGCTGACGCCTCCCGAAAAATCCGAAGCGGTGAATACCAGCGTCAATCCCTTGGAAATCCCCTCGCGGCAAAGCTGAGAAAGCATTTCATGGTAGGAGGTGTAGCGCTCGTCCGCGAGGAAGGAATTGAGATTGTCAATCATCAGCATGACGTGCGCGAGATTTTCGGAGCTGCCGCTCTCATAGACGTCGAGGAACTGACGCGAGGAGAGAATCTTTTTGTTTTTCTCGAGCTTCTCCTCTATCGCACGGAACACACGGCGGATATTCTCTCCGTTGGAATTGTCAAAGCACGCCGCAACCAGGGGCAGCTCCCTGTAGGTTCCGAGGTTTCCTCCGAAATCGAGAATATAGACGTCCCTCTCCCGTTCGGGGTCAAGGGTCTCGTGCAGCCTGACAAGCAGAGTTTTGAGAAAGGTCGTCTTGCCGCTCATGTGGCCGCCAAACACGATCATGTTGTTGGAGGCGGCGTCCAGGTAAAGCAGCGGCTGGGTCTGGTGATCCAGGTCGTCATACACGCCCATTGCCAAGCGGGTCATTCCCTCACCTCCTTCATCAGTTCATAGATGCCGTCCTTTTCCTCATAGATCCTGCCGTCCTCATAAACAATCCTGCCCGGGAGCGGCTTTTCAAAGATGATATGTACCTTCGGGTACTGTTCCTTATGGCGGTTGTAATACGTCCTGATTTTTCCTACTACCGCGTTAAGCTGGGTTTCAAGCTTGCCCTGCGCCTCCAGCTCCTTTTTGCGTTTCTTCGCCTCAAGGTTGTCCTTTTCGGAGCGGTAGAAGGAGGTGTAGATGCCGTTCTTGGAGGCTTCGGTGATCTCCATGGGCATCTCAAAGTTTTCCTCAGCCACCGCACCCGCATAGCCCGACTGGAAATACTCAAACTTCGAGCCTGTGCCGACCAGCAGATAGGCGCGTCCGTAGCCGGGCATGGTGGGGCTGGCGGCGAGATCATTGCCGATCATCTCCTTGGACGCCTGCCGGGTCGCCACCTTGAGACAGAGCCTTGATTTTGAGTTGACGCGGATGTCGTCGGTGATCGCTCCCTCGATGTTCTGCGAAATCAGGATGATATGGAAGCCCAGGCTTCGTCCGACGCGCGCGATGGTGGTGATTTCTCCGATGAAGTCCACATCATCATTCTCACCCGAAAAGCGTTTCAGCTCGGTGAACTCGTCCACCACCAGCACCAGATGGGCAAGGCAGTTATCTCTCGCCTGGTCGCGGATCGCCTGCTCCTCGGACTCGGAAAGCGGCTTGCTGTCCTCTCCCCTGAGTTGGTTATTGATTTTCTTGATGTGGGAATCAATGTCGCGGCAGGCACCGATATACTGATTGATGCTGTCAACGTGCATGGAATTGAACAGCATTTTTCTGCGCTTGATCTCGGAACGGAGCGCGTCGAGAAAGCGCTTGAGCATATACTCCGCTCCCGTGCCGTTCTCGTCGCCGTCAACATCCGTCACGGAACCGACGACGTGCGGCAGCGTACCGATACGCTTGATAAAGCCGCCTCCCTTCATATCAACGAGCATGAGGTTGACCTCGTCGGGGCGGTAGAGCAGACAGAGCCCCAGCAGGTAGGTGATAATGGTCTCGGATTTGCCGGAGCCGGTGGTTCCCGCGACGAGCATATGCGGACCGTCTGCGCTTTCATGCAGATCCAGGTAGGTCAGACCGTTCTCGGTCTTTCCGATCGGGACGGAAAGGGTTTTCTTTACGTTGGCGCGCTTTTTCGCGTCCCAGAGCTGCGCCATGTCAATGTTGTTTTTGTTGAAACCGTACAGCTCAAAAAGACTGACGGCAGACGGGACCTTGCCGTTCTGTGAAATCTTGGAATAACAGAGTGAAGACAAGATCTTGGAGGTGTTGTACACTCTCGCGTTCCAGTCGGGCGCGACGTTAAAGTTGAACTCCGTTTTCAGAAGCTCATCCTCATGCGGCACCAGCTCCGCCGTGTGTTCGCCCGTGACGCTGATAACATGGTCGCAGTAAGCAGGCAGATGCTCGCGGTACCGCTTCGGAAAAAGAAAGGTCAGCCCGAGCTTGTTCTCATACGGTTTTCCCTCCGCGGGCTTTTGCGGGAGGTACTGTGCAAAGGCGTGCTCCTTGATGTCGTATTCATGGTACACTATGAAAACGATACGGGGAAAGCTCTCGTCCTGCCCCGCCGCAGCCCGCTCCCCCATCACGCTGAGCATGGAGCTGAACACCATGCCGGCGTTCGTCTCGTCAAAAACAAACTGCGAGCGGTCAGGGAAGATGCCGTGGAAATGCGGCATGAATTTGTAGTTGCCGATCGCCGACTCAATCTCATTTCGGTTGTCAGTCGGCGGAAACAAGACGATAAACTGCAAATCGTCGGGAGAATGGTAGAAGCACAGGTCGAACACGACGCGCTGGATCAACCGCTCGGAAAACATCGCGTTGGGCGCGACGATGCCGAGTGACCCGCAGCGGCCGAGTGAAAACAGCAGCGGCGCGCGCTTCATGTAACGGTACTTCTCCGCTATATAGTTAGGAAGATTGGTGAGATAGTAGGTCTCGTCCTCCTTGTTGTCGTATTCTTCGTCCTCTGACAGGTAGAGCTTCACCTTGTCAAACTTGATTTTGAACCCCTCCGAGGAGAAAATCACATCGCGTTTGCTGCCCTTGATGTCAAAGGTATTGGGGATCGCGTCGGAAACGCCCAGTCGGACGGAAAGATAGTCGCCGTCCTGCCGGCAGCGGCTGAAGATGCTGCCGATGACGCCATAGACGCTTTTCTCAGGCTTGCTCTCATCAAACAGTTCGTTGACGTCGGGATACAATTCATCGAGACGCGCGGCATCCTGTTCCTGTCTGCTGAGGATCCGCGCGATGGTTTTATCAATATACGTCTCATAGTCTGTGCGCCATTTTTTCAGATCCTTCTTGTACTTATTGCCTTGGCGCACGTAATTGACGACCGACAGCACCACGGTCACCAGGCTCATGGCGGCACTGAGCAGCACCGCTCCGATGGAACCCGCTCCGCTCGTCATCACACGCGTCAGAATGGTGACGGCGATCATCACGATGGTGGGAAGCAGCAGAAAGAAAATGTTCTGCTCCGTCTTTTGCGGCGGCGCTGCGGGAGGAATGATTTCGACAGGCGTATCGTCAAAACGCGTCAGTTGCCGTGTGCTGATATTATATTCGGGAAAGGCGACTCCCTCACCGTTTTCGGGAGAAAAGGCGGGAATAACGGCAGAGGCGTTGATTTCGAACGAGCGGTAACGCTCTGTCGGGTCAAACACCAGCCGCGTAGAAGAAATGAAGCCGACCGAAACCAGCGTTTTCTCCATATCCTCCCGTGTGACGGAAGCGCGCGAGCCGTCCGCCTTTTTCCGGGCAAACGCGTCATTGTAGGAGGTCATGGTAATTTTTGGATACAGACCGTTCGGGAGCCGGTCGGCGATACATTTCTCAAAGATGCCTCGGCACCGCGCATAAAAAGGATCCTCTCCCTTTTTCAGGAGTCCGTAGCGGATACCGTCAATCAGCTGCTTCAGGGTGAGATCTCTTAGCACAATCAGCTCAAACACCAGATTTTCTTTTGTGTTGTCGGGGTCGATAAACTGCACTCCGATCAGAAGCTTATTGCTCTCCATAAGCTCACCCTTTCTCTATCAAATATTTTTATAATTCTGCGCGGAGCAGTTCGGTGATTTCCGCGTATTCAGCGGAAAAATCGGGTTTTTCGGGAATCGGCGGCAGGCAGACCCCGGGAATCTGCGCTTCCGCCGGCATGGTTTCGAAGCTTACAGGGACCGCGTCGGGAACGGAAACAGGCTGCCACACGAGTTCCGCCTTATTCATTTCGGGAATCTGAGGGACGTCCGCATCCTCCACTGTCACTGCCATCCGCAGTTCAGGTGATGACGGGATGGGCTGAAGCTCCGCCGGCGGCGCGTCGGGAACCGTTATCGGCGCCGACTTGAGTTCAGCGCCGCCCGGCTCAAACACAACCGCTTGTTTCTCAAGCGTCGGAATCTCCGCCGTAAAGGTCAGCCTGCTCTCCAAAGACAACAAAAAGACCTCCGCGTCAAGCCTTGCCTCCGGAACCGCGTCCACCCCGGCGAGGGTTGGCGCGGGCGGCTTCTCAAAGGTCACGCTTCTCACCTCGGGAACGGGAACGGAAACCGACAAATCCTCCGTTTCGGCATGGAACGCCGTGCTCAGCTCCACAGCGGGAATCTCGGGCGCGGGGACAGACACAAAGGCAGGCGCTCCGACAGAAACAGCCGTCAAGTCCACGTCGGGGATCGCGGGAGCGGTAACGGAAACATCTGACGGCGCTTCTGCGCGGAGTGTTTCCGCGTCGAGCGTCACCCGCGTGTCCTTGTCCTCGTAGCCGATTCCCTCCAGCGCTACCGCAGGCGCGGCATATTCCACTCCCGCGGACGGGACCTCCATAGAGAGGTACTCCGAGCTGTCTCTGCCTTTCATGGTCGCCGCCTCCTGCCTGAAGTTGAGAAGCACCTCGGTCATCTCGTACTCAAAGAGCGCCTTTGCCCTTTCGAGGCTGCTTTGCTCCTCCGTCGGCTGCTCGGCGACCGCTTCAAAAGCCTTGGTATTCTGATTTTCCATTGCTATCCCTCGTCGCTACGACAGCGAGGCAGGGATGTTGTCCGCGATCTGCTGATCCGCCGCCTCCATCTGGTCAGCGTTTGCCTTCAGCAGCTCCGACAGAGCGGTGACAATGCCCGGAACGGTGGTACCCATGTACTCACCGACGGGACCTGTGATGAACGCTGTCATCTTGTCCTTGCTCGCGCCTTCCCAGCCTGCGGTCGCATCGGCAAAATCCGCCTGGAACTTGTCCGCCGCAGCCTTGTATCTCGCGGAAATATCGGCGATCTGCGCCACCGCGGTCCTCATCTCATCATACTTAAAAACGATATCTGCCATTGCAATACACTCCTGTTCACAGTCAGTTCATCAGCCCTGTCCGGGATTCTGATTGAGCTTGCCCAGCCCGGGGTCTACGGTATCAAGCAGCTGCTCCCGGATGGTTTCGAGCATACTGTTGATGCCGGCGGTCAGAGAGCCCTGCGGCTCGTTGAGGTTGCCCACAAGGGCGGGAGTCGCCTTGGTAGTGAAAAACTCCTTGTAGCCGTTGGCCGCGTCGCCCATAAAGCCCGCCGCCGTCAGATTGTTGATGATGGACTGCAGCTCACTGTAAAGCTCCTGCGTGGTCGCCACGTAGTTGGAAACACTGCTCTGCGCGTTGACTATCATCGCGCTGGAAAGTATGGATGCCATAATGTCATTTCTCCTCTCGGTTGATATTCAGTTGAAACAGCCTGTCAGCTGTTGAGCTTGTTGACAATGTCGCGGTACTCGTCAAAGACCGGCGCGTAAAGATTTTTAGCCGTTATCAGGTTGTCCGCTATGTGTTCGATGACGATTTTCTGCTCTATCAGCGGGATCAGCAGTCCGTTCGCGCAGGAATCATAGAACTTTCTGCCTGCGGGGGTGTCAAACCCCGTTTTCAGGTCGTCGAGCATATTCCTGACATCCTCGTACAGGCGGTTGACCTCCTGCGACAGTTCACGGAAGCCGTTCGCCGCGACGACGAACTCCTCCTCGTCAATCAGGATCTGTGTCTTGCTCATCGCGTCACTCCTCAGTTGTCCTCATTCTTTCTGCACTCCTCAATGTACGCGACCAGCGCGGCGCGGTCGTCATCGCTCATCAGCGAAGCAAGCTCCTCCGCCTTGGCGTATTTGCCTGTTTCGGCGTACATTCTGGTGCGGAACAGCAGCGCGTAGGCTGAATTTTCGTTCGCCTTGATCATCTCGGAGCGGAAGAACGCGAGGTTCTCACTGTAGATCCTGTCCGCGTCCGCCTGTGTGAAGCCCTTTCCCTGCTTCGCAAGCGCACGGATGGCATATGCCTCGGAATACCTGCCGAAGAATTCATAATAGGTGTTATCGGGCGTGAGCTTGACACGGCGCGCGTACTCGAGGGTCTTTTCATAATCCTCTTTGAACGCGTAGCAGGTGAGCAGGGTGAAATTCACCTTCGCGCGGAACATTGCCTGGTCGGCAGCCTCCCGCGCCCTGTCCTCCTCCCGTGCCTTCTCTATATCAATACCCTTGAACTCGGGCAGCCGGAACCCGTCTTCCTCTCCGAAGGCGCCGTCGGGGTATTCCCTGACAGGTCTGCCGTCCTCGTCGAAATTGAGCGTCGCTTCCTCTCCGATGTCCTCGCTGATTTCGCCCGAAGAGATCCTCGCGTCCATCGCTGTCAGATCCCGGCTCATCATCGCGTCGATCTCGGCGGGGTCCACGGGTGTTTCATCCGGGGCGGCGGCAGCGGCATCCGAGGGTGTCTCGGCGGCAGGCTCCTCCGTCAGCATTTGCATGAGGTCGATCGCCTCATCAACCTTGCCAAGGGTGATACACAGCTCGCCGAGCGCGAGTACCAGCTCGTTTTTGCTTTCCTGTGTGCCGACAGGACTGATGATCAGCTCGTTCATCAGGTTGTACGCCTTTTGATTGAAGTCTCCGCCCTTGTCAAACGAGGTGCCCGCGGCATTGACATAGAGATTCGCGCGGCTGACGTCAACAGCGTATTTGTCATCCTCGTCGGTTACGGCATACTTCTCCGCGTCAGACAGCACCTGCAGTGCCCTGTCATACTTTTCCACCGCTGTCAGCAGGTTGAAGTAGACAATATATGCTCTGAGCTCCGTGGGAGCGAGATTCACCCACTTGAGCGTGTATTTGAGCGCGTTTTCAAAGTCCTGCAGCTGAATGTAAAGGTTGACGCGCTCCGCGATCACTTCGGCATCCAGCGATGCCTGACCTGTTTTATCCGCGTCCTCGTATTTCTGATAGTTGATCAGCGCCGCCCTGTAGTCCTGCTTGATGCTGCACAGGAGCGCGAGCTGATAGTAAATGCGCGCCTTTACGTCGTCGGAGCAATCCAAAAGCTCCGCCGCGGTATAGTTTTCAATCGCCTTCGGGATATCACCCGAGAAGAAATAGGCGTTGGCAAGATTGAAAACGTTGTCGCCGTTCTGAGGATCGGCTTCCACCGCGCGCTCAAAATAGCCGAACGCCTCGGCAAAGCGATTCAGCGAGACAAGCGACGTTCCCGCCTTTGAAAGCGCGTACTCATCGGTCGGTGCTTCGGCAAGAGCCTTGTCGTACCACGCGACGGCGTTTTCAAACTTTCCGTTCACAAACGCGATGTCCGCGTTGGCAATCGCTTCCTTGTAAGCTTCAATATCCAATTCAAACCACCTCTTTGTGTTTATTGATCTGTTTGATGATTTATCTGAAACGCCCGGAGGCGCTGATGACTATTCCACTGTTTTTCTGCCGCTGACAAACGACTGCTGCAGGCTGACCTGGTCGGTGGCGATACCCCAGAGGCTGTCGTCAAAAATGCCTCTGCCCACCACGTCGCCGAGCGACGGCGCGAGGATGCCAATGGGCTTTTCGGGATTGCTCATCATGGCGTTGTACCACGAATACCACGTCATGTTTTCTGCAATGTTGAACGTGTATCTCGTCTTGGAATATGTGGTTTTCATGATCCACTTGTCCACCTGAGCGAAAGAAGTGGATTTTGCCGTATGGAAGGTGCCGAAGCCCGTCACCTTTAACGATTCCCTGGTACTGCCGAGATAATTGAATCTGGCGGGATAATAAAACAGCGAAGGCATTTTCTGCACGGTCGCCCTTTGGATCACAATTCCCTCGGAGAGCTTGGGCGCCACCCATTTTCCCACACCGAGAAGAACGCCGTCCAACGCGGCTGTGACCACCGCCTTGCCGCCGCTCTGTACCCAGAAATCCGTGTCAAAATCTCCTCCCCTGTTCAGGTTGACGGCGATGTCCGATCCGAGGCTCGTAATGAGCTTTCCCACAATCGCCAGAATCGCGGATTGTGCCGCTGCTGCGCCGCCCCACGAAAAGCCGCTGAGGAATCCCGCGGAGGCTCCGTCCGAAGTCCTGCGGGCAATCTGTTCCCACGACTCTCCACTGCACAGACCGCTGAGAAGATTGACCGTGCCGCTGATCGCGCCGAGTGCGACGCCGCCCTTATAGGCGCTCATTATCAGCCTCATCGTGTTGCTGGCGGACACCCGCATTCCCCATGCCAAGGCGGATGTCGCGGCTTCTCTGAGGAGATTTTGAATGCCCACCTTAACCGCCATTGCTCTGAAGTATGTCAACAAAGAATATTTGCTTGTAGACGCAAGAAATCTGGAACCTAATTTCAACGACGACGTGAGGAGTTTGGAACCGAAGTTCATCGCTGCCACACGCAACACGGTGGCTCCGCCCGCCATCAGAAACTCTCCGCCAAAAAGAATGAGAAGCCCGCTGCCCGCCACAAGCCCGATCTGCATTAATCCCTCCTTGGGATTACGGGCGGTGAAATCGCCCGCCTCGACAGCCCTCAGGCCCGTGGTGTCGGAGGCTCTCGATCCGCCCAGCATATTAGCTGCCATGACGCGTTCCAGCAGGCTGCCGTTTTCCACACGATCGCGCGCGTAGGCGTTTGCCTCACGCGTTTCCGACGCGAGAGAGCGCTTTGCCACCATTCGGTCACGCTCCTTCGTGTGCTTAACAAAGGTGGCAACGAACCGGTGCGCTGCCTCCATCGCTGCCTCGGATGCCGCGTCCGTCTTGGTTCGGCGGCTGTCGACATTGTCCGCCGCCTCCCCGAGGCTGCCTACGCCGCCGTTGATCCGGAACATCGCCCTGAGAACGGTGTCGAACGCGTCGCTTACCTTGCCGCGCTCCTCCAGCATTTGGTTGATCTTTATTGACATTTCGGAATAGCTGTCGTCTGACAGTCCGCTCAAATCAATCAGAATACGCCGTAAATCGCCCATGCTGCTTCACCTCCGCGCCTCATAATCTGACGTGGGACTTCCACGCGCCGTAATTGGCTGTTGTCTGCACCGCCCCCGAGCCGCGTGAAACCGATTGTCCCAGCCTGCCGAGCGCTCCGGCGATTCCCGCGATGGCGGGATGGATGGCGACGGTAGTGTTCTGCATATTCGAGACGGCGCTGCTTACTACCAGACCGAGATTACCTTTGATCCCGTTGATGCCATTATTGACGATTCCGCCGACCTGCGACTGCACACTGCTGAAGGCGCCGTCTATCTGCGACGGGATACCGCCGAGCGCTCCGTCGACAGCGCCGCCGATCTGTGAGGTAACGCCGCCGATTGCTCCGTCGATGGCGCCGCCGATTTGTGACGAAACGCCGCCGACAACGTCGCCGACCGAGCCCGGGAATCCGCTGATCTGTCCCTGCACTTCTCCGAGAACATCTCCAAACATACCCGGGACACTGATAAACTCGTTGCTGATGAATCCGATCGCACCGCTGATCTCAGTCTGTACGCCGCCGAGGGCGCCGCTGATGCCGCCGAGAATATCTCCGACCTCTCCCATCGCGCCGTTGATCACGCCTGTCGCCTCAGCATACGCGCTTCCAAGGGCGTCCTTCACGCCGCCGATCGCGCTGCCGACCTCATCCTTGATACCGCTTACAAAGTTGTTCACCTCATCATACGCACCGCTGACAGCCTGTCCGAAATCGCTGTTGATCACGCTGTCCGCAATGCCGCTGACGGCGTCGATCGCATCACCGACCGCGCCTCCCGTGAGATTGTCCAAGTCGTTGGTGACAATGTCTCCAAGGGAACCAGTCACACCGCCCACGATATTGTTGATCAGTCCGGAGCCGATTTCCTTGGCAAATTCGGAGGGATTTCCCAGCTTGCTCAGATCGCTCCACGAGAGACCGCCCGCAACACTCTTGACGGAATCCTCCACGATGTTCGTCAGCGTCGGGAACTCCGTCTGACACCACTCATAGGCGTTCGTGATGGACTGGACAAACTGGTTCTCCGACAGTCCGCTTAACATATCGCCGAGCAAATCCTTGCCGTAATCCATGATACTGCCGCCTACCGCCGAAAGAGCGCTGCTGCCCAGCCCCATCAGGATACCGTTTCCCTTCGCATCCATAAAACCGCTGAAGGAACCGTTTTCAATCAGGTAGGAAGCACCCTCCGCAAGCATTTTTCCTGCCGCCTTGATGCCCATCTCTGTCAGCTCACTGAGCAGCTGCGAGCCTGTTGAGGAGAATACCGCGCCTCCTGCCGCACCCGCGAAGCCCGTTACCGCGCCCGTTATGGCACCTATCATAAAGGAATCCGCGCCTGCGTCAAAGATTTCTCCAAACGACTTGCCCTGAACGACCCCCACGACGACCGTCACGGCGGTGCTCGTCAAAGCGCACGTCAGTGCCGCCTCTGCCGCAACCGCGAACAAAGGAGCCGCCGCTCCTCCCGTAAAGACAGACAGAGCCGCAAGTCCCGCGATGATGATGACTCCGACAAGTATTTTGACGATCGCCTTCCAGTGCTTCTTGATGAAATCCTTTGTCGCCTTCCACGCCTTCTTCGCGGTATCGACAATCCAGTCAATCGCCTTCGTGACGGCGTTTTTGATTGCCTTGCCCGCCGCCTTGAGGGCGTCATAAAGCTTTTCATACCACTTTTTCTTTCTGGGAGGCGCAGGAGGGATCGCCCACGGATTCGCCTGGTAGAACTTTTCGTTCTGCAATGCAACTGTCCGTGAGACAGTCTGATCCGTCCTGATCGCGTTGTGGAGGAACGCGCCGAGACTCTGCACGGCAGTCCCGACCTTCTCCACCTTTTTTTCTTCAATTTTGCTGACGCGCTCGTCAATCTGATCCACGGCGGTCTGCAGACTGCCGACGCCGCCGTCCATTTCATAGATCCTTGACTTGACCGCTTTAAAGGTTGACGCAACCTTGTTGCCGGTTGATTCGATTGCCTTGACGCCCAGACCCTTGAGCATATCATTGACCGACGTCTTCATGAGCGGCCCGTTGTTTTTTATTACAATCCGCAAATGTATCACCCAACCTCTATCCGCGCGTTATGTGTACTTCTTATAGTGGTTCATCTCAAAGGAACAGGCATTCATCTGGCGCGACAGTCTGCTCTGCTCCGCCGCGAGAGAATTTATCTGACTGGTCAGCTGCTGCACCTCCAGCTCGAGAGCGTTGAGCTTCGCGTTGACCTCGGCGAGCGCCTGCTCCAGCCTTGCCTTCTCCTTTTTCAGCTCGTTGAGAGCCGTCAGCGAATAGGAATTCTCGCTGACCGTTGGGCATCGGAAAATAGAGGACAGCGGCGGACTGTTGACGCCGCTGCACACGATCGACTGCGCGAGTGCGTCCTCTGCCGCTTTAGCCGCGTTGTTGGCTTCCTCTACCGCGCTGTCTACCATACCGCCGTCGCTGAGCAGGCGGATGATATCCTCCATCTCCGCGATCCGTCGCTCAAAGCTGAGCTTTTCCGAACGAGTTTCCTCGGTCCGCGAGGCCATCCCGCTGTATGCCGAATAGCAGGAATCTATCTTCTTCTTGTTGTAAAGATATTCCTCCGCGGCTCCCTTATAGCGGGACTTGGCATAATCATACGCTTCCTGCGCCTCCGCCTGCGTACAGTTCGACCACTTCACACAAATCCACCTCGATTTCTCATTCTGTCAAAAACTTAACAATGTATCTGCCATTATTTTATTAAGATTGACAACATTATACTTTATTTCCGCTTATTTGTCTATAGGATTTTCTCAAAGTCATTCTTTTTTTTGACCAAACTGTGCAATACGCTCCTTTTTTACATAACAGCGCTGACAAATCGAGGTTCGACTGTGCAGCGGCAAACCGTTCCCTATGCGTGCCGCCGATTTGTCAGGTGATTTCCTGTTTTTTATCTTCCCTCCCGCCTTTTTTCGGATTAGCCCTTTACACCTCGGCAAAATATTGTATAATAGGTGTAGGGATTGTTGCCATAAATATCTTCATATGGCGCGATTTATGCGATAATACGCACAGAAAATCCATAACGAAAATGAAAGGAGATTTTTCAATGAAAAAATTCACAGCAGTGCTGCTGACGGTGCTCATGCTCTTTACCCTCGTGCCCATCAGCGCATTTGCGGCAAGCGGCCCGTACGATAAGCCGGTCCGTGATCTGGGAGGGGCGTCGCTCAGCTTCCTGAAATCGGAAGAGGGAAAATATTACAATATCCTGGGCTACGATGAGTCCGGCGGTCTTGCCGTTCACAACGACGCGGTACCGGGCGCCTCCTACGACCTCGCGACCAACACGCTCACCATCACCAACCTCAACGCCCCTGACGACATCCTCAACGCGTGGTATATGGGCGACGATTTCAAGCTCAGGGTGGAAGGAGAATGCTCCTTCGGCTCCATTTCGGTCTACAACTATTTCTATCTCCACAGCGCGAGCCTGAGCATTACGGGCACGGGAAAGCTGACCCTCAACAAGAACAAGACCTACAGCGCCGCGATCAGTCTGCACTCGGACGGCAAAGACCCCATGAAGGTCGACATCGCCGACAGCGTCACCGTCGATCTGTACGCGCAGGAAAAGGACGTCATCCGTATCTACGGCACCACCGTGGAGAGCAAGGACGAGGCGATCACGCAGGGCGGCAGACCGATTGAGGGCGTGACGGGCGGACGCTACATCTATGAGCAGGCGGAGATGGTT
>ONSE01000087.1 GCA_900320415.1 uncultured Eubacteriales bacterium | reverse complement strand
TACAGGCGGCTGTCCTGCCTCTGTGTGCCCGCGCAGAGGACGGCAAAAGCAGGGTGGTGCGAGTCGGTTGGTTTGAGTCGCCGTATTATATGACGGACAGCTTCGGCCGCCGTTCGGGATATGCCTATGAGTATCAGCAAAAGATTGCCGCGTACACGGGCTGGAAATACGAATATGTGGAAGGAAGCTGACCGGATCTTTTTCAGAAGCTGATCAACGGTGAGATCGACCTGTTGAGCGATGTTTCGCTTACAAAGGAGCGGGCGGAAAAAATGCTGTTTCCGAGCCTTCCGATGGGAACGGAGGAGTATTACATCTTTGTTGATTTGAACAACGCAGAAATAAAGCAGGAGGATCCGCGTTCGCTTTCGGGCAAGAGGATCGGTGCCAATAAAGGCAGTATTCAGGTCGATCTTTTTAACAAATGGGCTAAGGAAAACGCTGTACAGGCTGATTTGATTGAACTGACAAAGGCTGAGGAAGACGCATGGACCATGATCCAGAAGGATAAGCTCGACGCGTATATTACCATCGACGCGTACGGCAGCAAGGGTTCTATCGTGCCGACATACAAAATCGGTTCGTCCGATTACTTCTTTGTTGTCAACAAGGAGCGTTCCGACCTGCTGGAGGAACTGAACGGCGCCATGAGCAGTATCCAGGACGAAGATCGCTTTTATAATCAAGAGCTATTCAACAAATATGTCCGCTCCACAGGCGCGTATGTTTTTCTTGACCCGAAGGAACGGGAGTGGATTTCCTCTCACGGAACCGTGCGGGTGGGATATCAGGACAACTATCTGTCGTTCTGTGCCGCCGACAAGGATTCGGGAGAGTTGACGGGAGCGCTCAAGGATTATTTGAGCCACGCGTCCGATTGCCTGGAAAACGCCTCACTATCTTTTGAGCCTATCGCTTATCCGAAGGTTTCGGCGGCACTGGAGGCACTGAGAAAAGGAGAAGTGGATTGTGTGTTTCCCTCCAATCTCAGCACCTCCGACAGCGAGGAACTTGGTTTGGTCATGACGCCGTCCATCATGCGTGCAGAGCTGTACGCTGTAGTGCGCAAATCGGACAAGGAGTCCTTTGCGCAAAAAGAAGAGATAACTGTGGCAATGGAAGAGGATCAACCCAACGTTGAGGCCGTTATCAAAGACCATTTCCCAACGTGGAAGGAACAATATTACCCCGATATGCAGTCGTGCCTGCGGGCTGTGTGTGACGGAAGGGCGGACTGCGTCCTGATCAGCAACTACCAGTATAACAGCTATGGCAGAATGTGCGAGCAGTACCGCCTTACCTCTCTGACAACGGGCAAGACGGTGGAATATTACATAGCGGTCAAGCGTGAAAACAATGAGCTGTATTCCATTCTCGCCAAGACGACTGCCATCGTCAGCAATACGACCATCAACGCAGCGCTGACTTACTATTCCTCGGAGGATGCGCGAACCCGCTTTTTGGATTTTATCATGGATAATATCTTGCTGGTTATCGCCGTGGTCGTTCTCATCATAGCGCTGGTATTCATTCTGATTATTCAGCGCCGCATGATCATCGCCGAGAGAAAGGCGGCCGAAAGCCAGCACCTTGCGGAAAACCTGAGCGAACGCGTATATGTGGACGCGCTGACTTCGGTACGGAACAAGGGCGCGTTTGAGGAGTACATCAAGGATATTCAGGACCGAATGGACGGCGGAGAGCAGACAGAGTTTGCAATCTGTATTTTTGACTGCGACAACCTCAAGGATATCAACGACCAATACGGACACGAAAAAGGAGATATATATTTGCAAACAGCCTCACAGCATATCTGCCGTATATTCCAGCATAGCGCCGTGTTCCGCATCGGCGGTGATGAGTTTTCGGCAGTTTTGTTGAACGGCGACTTCAGGGACAGAGAGCAATTATTAGAGCGTTTTGACAAGGCACAGGAACAGACAAACGCCTCTGAGAAGGACGCATGGAAGCAGGTGCGGGTTTCCGTGGGCGCAGCGGTTTTTGACGCGCAGCAGGACAGCTCCGTCAATGATACGATACGCCGTGCTGATGAATTGATGTACGAAAATAAACGCGAAAGAAAGATGAAGCGGTGACGGATAAAAAGTCACGCAATACATTGATCGCAGATGATTATCTTTTTTTTCTGAACAGAAAAATCCCGTCGAAGCACTATCATTGCTTCGGCGGGATCATTTTTTTATTATTTTACAGGAAATAACCTGTGAATATCCGCAAAGCCTCCCAATGCTGCGGCTCCCAGCAAGAAGGGGACGAGCTGCCACGGGAATAAAATCAACAGCAACAGCGTAACAGCGACGGGCTTTTTTATCAAACTGCCGAGCAGCGCCGCCGTGATAACAGCCATACAGAAGCC
>ONSE01000092.1 GCA_900320415.1 uncultured Eubacteriales bacterium | reverse complement strand
CGGCAAAAACACCGGGTGCGCCCATTTCACCGAACAAGGTTCAGAACACGCTGATAGGTGCGGGAATCGGTCTTGCAGCGGCTTGTCTGATAGCGATTCTCCTTGAGCTGATTGATACAACCATCAAGCCGGACGAGGATCTCTCGGAGATTTACAAGATTCCGGTATTCGCGGAGATTCCGGATTTCTCCAACGGAAGCAGGTGACAGTATGAAAATAAAGCTTAGACGTTCAGACAAATCAGAAAGCCCAAAAAAGAAAAATACCGTCAGCAATGAAACGGAGACAATATCCGAAAACACAAAATTTGCCATTGTTGAATCCTATAAGAGTGCTCGTTCCAATATTATGTTCTCTCTTTCGGCGGAGGATCAGAAGGCCTTTGCCGTGACAAGTCACTCGAAGGGCGAAGGAAAAAGTACGGTTTCCTCCAACCTTGCCATCTCGTTTTCCAAGATGGAGAGAAGGGTGTTGCTCATAGATTGCGACCTCAGACGCCCCAATATCCATAATATCTTCAAACTGGAGAACAAGGAGGGTTTCTCCAATGTCATCGGAAAGATGGCAGAATTTGAGGATGTTGTTAAAAGAGATGTCCTGCCGTGCCTTGATATTCTTACCTCGGGTACGATCCCGCCTAACCCGTCCGAGTTAATTTGTTCTCCGCGCTTTGATAAGCTGCTGAAGGATGTCAGCGATGATTATGATTATATCATTTTTGATACGCCCCCCATTGGTGTGGTTTCCGATGCACTGCTCCTGAAGGACAAGCTGGCAGGATATGTTGTTGTGCTAAGAGAACGTTCCACGACCCACGGAGACATTCAGAAGCTTCTGGAGAGTATCAAGCTTGCCGATACTAAGATTCTCGGGTTTGTCAAGGTCGGATGTACTCATACCAAGAAGCGTTCAGGCAGGGGTTATTACTACTATCAGTATTATACGTACTATTGATTTCTATTTGCAATTGCATATTCTGAATAATACAGAGAAAAAAGTTTCAACAGACTCACTAAGCATTTGCGAGGTGAGCCTGTTTTTTTGTAAACAAACTGACGAAATTGCAGGATTCAGAAAAAAGACTTGCATTCTGCGTTCTGATGTATTAAAATATACAGAGTAAAAAAATGAACAAAACCACAGACATGATAAGGAGAATGAACGATGGAATATTTGAATTGCAGCGCTCAGGAGCTTGAGAAGGAATACGCTTCTCTGAAAAAGCAGTATGAGAATGAGAAGGGAAAGGGCCTTTCATTGAATATGGCGAGAGGTAAGCCCGGCAAGGCGCAGCTTGACCTCTCTCTGGGTATGCTGGATGTGATTAACAGCAGCTCTGAGTTTGTCGGCGCAGACGGCATGGACTGCCGCAACTACGGTATTCTCAAGGGTATCGACGAGTGCCGCAGGCTCTTCGCTGAGATTCTCGGCGTGGATAAGGAAAACGTGATGGTCGGCGGAAGCTCCAGCCTGAACATGATGTTTGATACGATTTCCTGCATGATGACAAAGCCGATTGCTGAGGGCTGCAAGCCTTGGTATGAGGTTGAAAACAGAAAGTTCCTCTGTCCCGTTCCCGGCTATGACAGACATTTCGGCATCACCGGCTACTATGGCTTTGAAATGATTCCCGTTCCCATGACCGAGGACGGTCCCGATATGGACATGATCGAGGAGCTGGTTGCGAGCGACGACAGCATCAAGGGTATCTGGTGCGTTCCCAAGTATTCCAATCCGCAGGGCATTACCTACAGCGATGAAACCGTGCGCCGTTTTGCGGCACTTAAGCCCGCAGCGAAGGATTTCCGTATCATGTGGGATAACGCATACTGCATCCACGACATAACAGATACCCCTGACGAGCTGCTCAACATTATGGAAGCCTGCAAGGAAACAGGCAATGAGGATATGCCGATCCTCTTCTGCTCTACCTCGAAAATCACCTTCCCCGGAGCGGGTGTCGCGGCAATGGCAGCCTCCGAGAAGAACATGAAAGTATTCACCGAGCGTTATAACTACGAGGTTATCAGCTATGACAAGCTCAACATGCTCCGCCATGTGAAGTATTTCGGCAATTATCAGGGTGTGCTTGACCATATGAAGAAGCACAAGGAAGTATTGCAGCCTAAGTTTGAAATCGTACTGAACGCCCTTGATAAGGAGCTTGCGCCCACAGCGACCGCGCAGTGGACGAAGCCGAACGGAGGATACTTTGTCAGCGTAGATGTGCTGCCCGGTACTGCCAAGAGAGTCGTTCAGCTTTGTAAGGAGGCAGGTGTTGTCCTTACCGATGCTGGCGCGACCTATCCTCTGGGCAAGGATCCCAAGGACAGCAACATTCGTATCGCGCCTTCCTTCCCGCCAAACAGCGAGTTGGAGCAGGCAATGGAGATTTTCTGCATTTGTGCGAAGCTGGCGGCTTGTGAAAAGCTGATAAATCAGTAAAAGCGTAGAAATTTCCATAGGATAGTTGTGCAATCCTTATAAAGATAAATATTTTTT
>ONSE01000253.1 GCA_900320415.1 uncultured Eubacteriales bacterium | reverse complement strand
GGGCGAGCTGCGGCAGGATCTCGGCGTCGGGCGTTCCGCCGCGCTCCCAGCGCGACACCGCCTGCGTCGTCACGCCGACGAGCTGACCGAGCTGCTCCTGGGTGATGCCGCGTTCCACGCGGTATTTTTTGATTTGCTCTCCGATAACGCTCATAGTATCAAGCCTCCGTTGATTGATACCTCTATTTTAACAAAAAAAACAGCGGTTTGTCTATGAAAATACCGACAAACCGCGATGTTTTTCTCTTTTTCCGGACAGCGGCTCTCTCCTCTCCGCACAAAAAGGCTGACCGCGCGGTCAGCCCCCTGCTCTATTCGATTCTGCCGCTTTTCGGCGTGTAAAGCACGACCTCTCCCGAATCGAGCGAGCGCCTGACGTCGATGATGCGCTGGTTGGACGAGCCGCGGAACTGCAGCGCGATGCTGTACAGCTCCTGCACAAACTCACCGTCCACGAGTATATCGATCAGACTGAGCATCTCGTCGGTGTATTCACACCGCGCGCGGCTCTCCTGCCGCAGCTCGCTGTCAAAGAGGTAGCCCGTGTAGCACCAGATGTTCTTCTGCGGGAACAGCTCCTTCACGCGCCTGAGAAACGGCAGCAGCGCCGCCTGGTTCTGCGGCTCGAACGGCTCGCCGCCCAGCAGCGACAGCCCGTCGATATAGTCGGGCGCAAGCTCTCTGAGAATCATCTCCTCTGTCCCGGCGGTGAAGGGCCTGCCGTAGTCAAACGGCCAGGTCTCCTTGTTGAAGCAGTTTTTGCAGTGATGGGTGCAGCCCGACACAAAGAGCGAGACGCGCACACCCTCGCCGTTGGCGATGTCACAGTTCTTGATTTCCGCGTAATTCATATTTCAATCCCCACAAACGGAAGGGCGGACAGCGTCCGCCCTCTGTTTTCCTGTTATCCGACCGGCACTCAGAGATGCAAAACTCTCTCCTGGATCTCCTGGGTCCTGCCCTGGTTCCAGAACTGGGTGCCGATATAGCCGCAGGTGCGGCGCGCTACGTTCATCTTGTCCTGGTCGCGGTTGCGGCAGTTGGGACACTCCCAGACCAGCTTGCCGCCGTCCTCCACGATCCGGATCTCTCCGTCATAGCCGCACACCTGGCAGTAGTCGCTCTTGGTGTTCAGCTCGGCGTACATGATGTTCTCGTAGATGAATTTCATGACCTGCAGCACCGCGGGGATGTTGTCCTGCATATTGGGCACCTCCACGTAGCTGATGGCGCCGCCCGGGGAGAGCGCCTGGAACTCGGACTCGAGCTTGAGCTTGTCAAAGGCGCTGATGTCCTCGGTGACATGGACGTGGTAGCTGTTCGTGATGTAGTTGCGGTCGGTCACGCCGCGGATAATGCCGAAGCGCTTTTGCAGGCACTTGGCGAACTTGTAGGTCGTGCTCTCGAGAGGCGTGCCGTAGATGCTGTAATCGATATTCTCCTCCGCCTTCCACTTGAAGCAGTAGGAGTTGAGCTTTTTCATGATCTCCAGACCGAGAGCCTTGCCCTCGTCCTCGGTGAGCTTCTTGCCGATCAGGGAGTAGACGCACTCCCAGAGTCCCGCGTAGCCCAGCGAGATGGTGGAGTAGCCGTTAAAGAGCAGCTTGTCGATGGTCTCGCCCTTTTTCAGACGCGCGAGGGCGCCGTACTGCCAGAGGATGGGCGCGGCGTCGGACAGGGTGCCCTTGAGTCTTTCGTGACGCGCCTGCAAAGCCCTGTGGCAGAGCTCCATGCGCTCGTCAAAGATTTTCCAGAATTTTTCCATGTCGCGGTTCGCGCTCAGACCGATGTCCACGAGGTTGACGGTGACAACGCCCTGGTTGAAGCGGCCGTAATACTTGTGCTGTCCCTCGACGTAGTTGCCCGCGTTGGCGATGTTGCCGACGCCCGCGTCAGTGAAGCGGTCGGGGGTGAGGAAGGAGCGGCAGCCCATGCAGGTGTAGACGTCGCCCTTGAGCTCGAGCATGACCTTCTCGGAGATGTAGTCGGGCACCATTCTCTTGGCGGTACACTTCGCGGCGAGCTCGGTGAGGTACCAGTACTTGCTGCCCTCGGTGACATTGTCCTCCTCGAGGACGTAGATCAGCTTGGGGAAGGCGGGCGTGATCCAGACGCCTGCCTCGTTCTTGACGCCCTGGTAGCGCTGCTTGAGGGTCTCCTCGATGATCATGGCGAGGTCTGCCTTCTGCCGCTCGTCCTCCGCCTCGTTGAGGTACATATAGACGGTGACGAAGGGCGCCTGGCCGTTGGTGGTCAGCAGGGTGACGACCTGGTACTGGATGGTCTGCACACCGCGGTTGACCTCCTTGCGGAGACGCTGCTCGACGATCTCGTTGATTTTTTCGTCGGCGATCTCCACGCCCATCTCCTCGATCTCGGACAGGGTCTCCTTGCGGATCTTCTCTCGCGAGATCTGCACAAAGGGCGCGAGATGGGTCAGGCTGATGCTCTGGCCGCCGTACTGGTTGCTCGCGACCTGGGCGATGATCTGGGTGGCGATGTTGCAGGCGGTGGAGAAGCTGTGGGGCTTCTCGATGAGGGTGTCGCTGATGACGGTGCCGTTCTGCAGCATATCCTCGAGGTTGACGAGATCGCAGTTGTGCATATGCTGCGCGAAGTAGTCGGAGTCGTGGAAGTGGATCAAGCCCTGCTTATCCGCCTCTACGATGTCGGGAGGAAGCAGCATCCTGCGCGTGAGGTCGCGGCTGACCTCGCCCGCCATGTAGTCGCGCTGGACGCTGTTGACGGTGGGGTTCTTGTTGGAGTTCTCCTGCTTGACCTCC
>ONSE01000096.1 GCA_900320415.1 uncultured Eubacteriales bacterium | reverse complement strand
TTTGATCAGACAGGAAAAAGAAATCCGCCATTTTTCGATGTGGACAATTACCCGCTTTTCTGGTATGATAGATTCCGAAAAGATGATGTATTTTGAGGAGAAGATATCTATGTATGTTTCCATTTTGGGAGATTCCGTCAGTACGCTGGCGGGTCGGAACCCCGAGGGGTATCAGGTTTTTTATCAGGGGGCAGTATGTGAACTGTCAGGTGTCCGGGGATATGGCGACACATGGTGGGGACAGGTGACAGACGCGCTCGGCGGCGAGCTTCTGGTCAACAACTCCTGGTCGGGAAGCCGTGTGACAAAGCTGCCCGACCTCGATGAGCTGTTTCCGTCGGGCTGCAGCGACGAGCGCACGGGAGGGCTGCACCGCGGTGATATTCTGCCCGATATCATTTTTGTTTGCATGGGAATCAACGATTGGGGATATCGGGCAGCGATGTATCCGAACAGCGTGCTGGAGGACACGGAGGCGTTTCAGACCGCGTACGGGCTGATGCTGAAAAAGCTGAGAAGAAATTATCCCGACGCGCAGATCTGGTGCATCGGGATACATCCCGCCCGAATGTCACAAAACGACTCCTATTCTTTCCCGAAGAGGCTGTTTTCGGTCAGTCTGTCCACCGTCAACGGCATCATCGCGGAAGCTGCGGCGCAGAACGGCTGCCGCAGCATCACATTTGACTCACACAAAACGCTCCCGCACGACTCCATAGACGGGACCCACCCCAACCGTTCGGGAATGACGGAGCTGGCAAACCTGATCATTGGTGAGATGGCGGCGCAGGGTCAGGAGTTTCCCGCATTGTCGGATTAATAGTTGTAATTATGCATAAAAATACAATTGCAAATATATTCACAATCTCCAAACAGTGAATAGAAATTTCTTTTGATTTATGATATAATTCTCCCGAAACACAGAAAGGGTGGTTTGATGTTTAAAAAAATAATTGCTGTGGCGCTTTCCGTTGTCAGTCTTTCTGTCGCTTCCCTGCCGCTTTCGGCGGCACAGGCGGCTACGGTCAAGCGCGTTTCCAAGGGCACTACGCAGTCTGACGGTCAGCTGATCTTTTACAGCTACAACGTTCCGAGCGATACAAAGGCATTTATCAAAGTCCAGAATGACAAGACAGGGGATTCAACGACCTACCGGTTCAGCAGCTTCTATAACCATCCGCAGTCCTATCAGCTCGGTGCGGGCACCTTTTCCACGCAGGTCGGTGTTCAGGTGAAGGGCGGCAGCGGCTACGGAAGCTCCCCCTCCGTTGATCTGAGAAACTCCGCGGGACGCTATGAACGCATCCGGATCAAGCTGTCGGAATTCAGCAGCTATTTTAACAAGGACGGTTCCCATACGCAAACCTCCCATGGAGAATCGCATAAATTTATTTTCCGCGAGGAAGAGCCCGATTCCGACGGTACCGTATTCAGCTCCGTGCTCTGTATCTACAGCGGCGGCGCGATCAACCATGTGGTTCCCGACAGCAAGGGAGAGGTGGAGCTGTACGTTTCCACAAATCTCGGCACCGGTGTTGATTTCACGACGGAGTTTCACTATGACAGCACCTACAGCTCGGGCGGAGGCGGAGGTCTCACCTCCCGGTCAATAGGCGGTCTTGCCATCGGCGACTGCGATCCCAACGGCTACCTGAGCATTTCCGACGCGACAATGATCCAGAAGTACGCGGCGGATCTTCAGAAATTTGACTCAGCGCAGACACGATGCGGAGACGTCAACAAGGACGGCAATATCGATATAGCCGACGCGACGGAGCTGCAGATGTTCCTCGCGAGATAACCGCCCTATCATACAGATAAAGCAAAGGCGCCTAACCGATTTTTCGGTTAGGCGCCTTTTTGATGCTTCATACGAATCCTTGGCGAATTTTTTGAATAGCAGTTGCGTTAACTTCCGCATCACTGCGTTGTCGCCCTCGGAATCCTTTCACTGTCCGCGGTACCCCGTGAGCTGCACGGGGCAAGCGGACTTTTTTTCACCGATGGTGAGAGAATAGGGGATTACATTTCCGTGATGACTTCCGCGATGTATTTCTGGATGTGAGTGGCGTCGGAAATATCGATCCTGCCGTCGCCGTTCGCGTCCGCCACCGCGAGACCGTAGGCGTCAAGCTCCTTGAGGTCGGCGAGGTAATACTGCAGGAGGCTGACGTCGGCAATGGTGATCTCTTCATCACCGTTGACGTCGCCCTTGATCAGGTGAATCTTGTTGTACAGGAAGAAGTCCTCATTGTTGGATTCGCTGCAGTCATTTACCTTGGAGATGACTCTTGCGTGAACCAGGCCGTTTGAGTCGGTGTATTTCATGCTGACGGGGAGCATGACCGTGGAGGGACAGTCAGAGGATACCTCGGAGATGTTGACGGATTGATAGATCTCGCCGGTCTCGGGGTTGTAGATCTCCAGGGTAGCGGGGGTGGAATAGTCTG
>ONSE01000224.1 GCA_900320415.1 uncultured Eubacteriales bacterium | reverse complement strand
CGAGGAGGCGCTCTACAAGGGTCTGATCGCCGCGGGCTACAAGATGAAGAAGGACGGCGGCGTGTTCATCACCGTCCGCGATTCCGATAAGGCAGAAATCGGCGAGATCGCCAAGAAATACTATGACCTCGGTTTCAAGATTTACGCCACCGAGGGTACCTCCAAGGTGCTCAACAAGTACGGCATCGACGCTGTCGGCGTGAAGAAGATCCATGAGTCCGACAGAAACAACACCCTCAGCCTGATCGAGTCGGGCAAGATCCAGTACGTGATCTCCACCTCCGCGAAGGGCAGGATCCCCTCGCGCGACTCGGTAAAGATCCGCCGCAAGACCGTGGAGAGAAACATTCCCTGCCTGACCTCTCTCGACACCGCCAACGCGCTCGCGGACTGCCTCAAGAGCCGCTATTCCCAGCAGAGCACCGAGCTGGTGGATATCAACAACATGAGAGACTCCAAGATCAAGCTCCGCTTTACCAAGATGCAGGGTATCGGCAACGATTACATTTACTTCTGCACCTTCGGTCAGTGGATCAACAACCCCGAGGCGCTCGCGGTTCGTCTGAGCGACCGCCACTTCGGCATCGGCGGCGACGGTGTGATTCTGGTCGCGCCCTCCAAGGTGGCCGACGCCCAGATGAAGATGTACAACCTCGACGGCACCGAGGGAAAGATGTGCGGCAACGGTATCCGCTGCGTGGGCAAGTACCTCTACGACCACGGCATGGTGGATATCAGGGAGAAGGACGAGATCACCATCGAGACGCTCAGCGGCATCAAGAAGCTCAAGGCGTACACCACCGACGGCGAGGTAAAGACCCTGCGCGTGGACATGGGCAAGGCGATTCTCGATCCCAAGCAGATCCCCGTTGACCTCAGCGGCGACAAGGTCGTTGACAGACGCGTCACCATCGGAATGCAGGATTACCGCATCACCTGCGTCTCCATGGGCAACCCCCACTGCGTGGTGTTTGTGGACAGCGACATCGACCACATCGACCTCGAGGAGATCGGCCCGATGTTTGAGAATGACCCGCTCTTCCCTGAGAGAGTCAACACTGAGTTTGTCACCGTCCTCAACGAGAACACCGTCAAGATGCGCGTGTGGGAGCGCGGCTCGGGCGAGACCTGGGCGTGCGGCACAGGCGCCTGCGCGGTAGCGGTAGCGGCGTGTGAGAACGGCTACTGCAGGAAGGGCGAGGACATCAAGGTCAAGCTCAAGGGCGGCGACCTGATCATCAACTACACCGACGAGACTGTCTACATGACGGGCAACGCCGAAAAGGTTTACGAAGGCGAAGTTGAGGTTTAATCGATAATACCAAGCCATGACAGGCGGCTCCGGTGATGCGGAGCCGCCTTTTTGTCAGGATTTTGTCAGGGGAAGCGTGATACAATACAGATACAGGACAAATACACGGCGGAATTGTGATTTTCGTCTGAAAAATTCCAAAAAACTATTGTGCATTCCCTTGGTTTTTGTTATTATGTTAGAGATATTGAAGAAAAGCGGTGATGAAATGAAGACAGAAAACAGTATTTACGGCGAACACCGTCCGGCGCTGGAGGCGACCATGGAGGCGCTGCTGCAGCATATCGAGGCGATCCGCGCCGTCATGACCGAAAGCCTGGGCATGGATCCCGTGGAGCACAGCCTCGCGAGAATCAAGAGCGAGGAGAGTATGCGCGAAAAGTGCCGCAGGAACAATCTCCCCGAAACTACGGAGAGCGCGCTGGAAAAGCTCTACGACGCCATCGGCCTGCGCATTGTCTGCGCCTTTGTGGACGACGTCTACACCATCCGCGACTTTCTGGTGGAGTCAAACAAATACGAGGTGCTGCAGGAAAAGGACTACATCCGCCACTGCAAGCCCAACGGCTACCGCAGCTACCATATGATTCTGCGCACCGCGAACGGCTATCACGCCGAGATCCAGCTGCGCACCATTTCAATGGACACTTGGGCGGCGCTGGAGCACCATCTGAAATACAAGAAGAATCTCGGAGACAGAACCGCGCTGATCGGCAGCGAGCTGAAGCGCTGTGCGGACGAGCTTGCCTCTACCGACCTGTCGATGCAGACCATTCGCGACATGATTCTGGAAAAGGAGTAACCCATGAAAATATTGCTGGCGGAAGATACCGCGGATTTAAACAAGGTTCTCTGCGCCGTTCTGACGCACGAGGGCTACGACGTGACGCCCTGCTTCGATGGGGAGCAGGCGATCGAGCGCATCAATAACGACGGCTTTGACTGTCTGGTGCTCGACATTATGATGCCCAAGAAGGACGGCATCGAGGTGCTGCGTGAGGCGCGCTCCAAGAACATCGTCACGCCCGTCATCATGCTGACGGCAAAAAGTGAGATCGACGACCGTGTGGCGGGTCTTGACGCGGGCGCGGACGACTACCTGACCAAGCCCTTCGCCATGAAGGAGCTGCTCGCGCGCGTGAGGGCGCTGACGCGGCGCAAAACCGAGTATAGCTCGGGCGATCTGCGATACAACGACGTCGCGCTGGACGGCAAGACCTTTGAGCTGTCCAGCGAAAACAGCGTGCGACTGAGCGTCAAGGAATTCGAGCTGATGCAGCTTCTGATCCTCAACCCCAACCGCCGCGTTCCCTGCGACTACATTTTGCAGAGCATCTGGAGCCGCGAGCCCGACGCGCAGGCGGATACGGTGCTGCTGTACATTTCCTATCTGCGCCGCAAGCTCAAGGCGGTCGCCTCCGCTACTGTCATCGACGGCGACAACGCACAGGGCTATCTTCTTCGCTGAGCGGGGGTGACCTATGAACGAAAAGGCAATCAAAAAGCTGCGGCACAAATTTATTCTCATCGCGTTCATTTCCTTTATGCTGGTTATGGCGACCATGAGTATCACGATATTCACCGCCAACCTCATCAGTACCACCCGTCAGGTCTATAACACGCTGAATTTTCTCGCGGAGGGAGGCTCCGAGCAGGTCGTGCTGTTCAATGATTTCAGCACCGAGGATGAGGCGCCTCCCGACGACGGCTCATTCCTCTCGGGCTTCTATAACGCGATGCAGGATATGTTCAACACCAACGCCAAATCAAATGAGGAAATCATGTTCTCGCTGCGCTACTTCGCTGTCGTTTTCAAGGAGGGGGAGGAGCCTGAGGTGTTCCACCTCTTTGAGATGAACGAGGAGGAGGCGGTTCACAGGGCGCAGCTTGTGCTGGCTGAGAACAGGGAGTTCGGCGTTGAGGACAACCTGGCGCATATCATCAAGACCAAGAAGGACACCACCGTGGTGCTCTTTATGAATGTTGAAACCGAGCGGGCGAACGTCCGCCGGGTGGGAAATATCGCGCTGTTCCTGACTGTGTTCGGCTCGATACTGGCGTTTGTCATCATCCGCATCTTCTCGAATTTCGCGATCCGTCCCGAGATCCGCAACGCCGAGAACCAGAAAAAGTTCATCACCAATGCCAGCCATGAGCTGAAAACGCCGCTCGCGGTGATCCGCGCCAACACGGAGCTGGAAATGATGATGCACGGCGAGGACGAGTGGAACCGCTCGACCATGAACCAGGTTGACCGCATGACGGGACTGATCCAGAACCTTGTGATGATCGCGCGCGCCGACGAGAAGGCGAACAAGGAGGACATGGCGGAAACCGACGTTTCCAAGGTGGTCAGCGATACCGCCGACACCTTCCTGCCCGTCGCGACCCAGAGCGGCAAGTCGATGCGCAAGGAGATCTCCGAGGGAGTGACGATGCTCACCAACGAGGCGCATATCCGTCAGCTGGTCTCCCTGCTGGTGGACAACGCCATCAAGTACTGTGACGACGGCGGCGAAATCGGCGTACTCCTTTCGCAGAAGGGCAAGGGAGTGCGCATCGAGATCTCGAACAGCTATGCCGAGGGCGGAAGCCAGGACTACAGCCGCTTCTTCGACCGCTTCTACCGCCAGGACGAGTCGCATAATATTGACAAGGGCGGCTACGGCATCGGACTCTCCATCGCGGACAGTCTGGTGAGAAGATACAAGGGAAAAATTGACGTTTCCTGGAAGGACGGTGTGATCTCGTTCGTCTGTGTGCTCAAGGGAGCGTAAGAATCATCGATAATATAAAAGCGGCGGCAGTTGACTGTAACTGCCGCCGCGTATTATTTTGTCATCAGAATTTCAGGTCGTACCAGAGCAGGAACACATAAACCGCGTAGATCCTGTTCCAGAACAGCGCCTCGCCGCCGAGGAAGCGCGTCCACCAGTCGCGCAGCTCCTCCTGACGGAAAAACTTCTGCGAGGTCGCGCCGAAAAGCACGTCCGCGACAGGCTTGTTGAAGCGCTCGTCCGCCAGCCACTTGCGGACGGGAACGGGGAAGCCGACCTTTTTGCGGAAGGCGACCTCCTCGGGCAGCAGCTTTGCCGCCGCCTTGCGGAACACATACTTGTTCTGTCCCTCCATGAACTCATAGGAGGCGGGGATTTTCTTCGCGACGTTGAAGAGGCGCACGTCGCTGAACGGGGTGTGCAGCTCAATGCCGCAGGCGGTGGAGGTGCGGTCTGTGTTGAGGTAGATATCGCCCTCCAGCCAGAGCGAGATATCGACCGTCAGCTTGCGCGCCAGCGGTTCCTGTCCCTCGGTCGCCTCCCACAGCGCCCTGACGGGCTCCTCTGCGCTGAGCGTGTCGTCGTAGCCGCGCAGGAGAGACTTGACGACCTCGTTGTTCATAATGTGCGAGCAGGTGAGATAGGTCCATTCCTTGGGGATCTCACGCTTATGGGCGTTGTAGCCGCCGAAGAACTCGTCGATGCCCTCGCCCGAATAGACAACCTTCGCGAATTCGCCGACTGCCTGACAGCCCAGCGAGAACGCCACCGCCGAGGCGTCGCCCAGCGGCTGTCCCATCTTGTCAATGACGGTGGGGATCCTCTCAAAATACTCCTCGGGGGAGATGTGCTTCACGCGGAAGCCCTTGCCTACGATCTCGGCTGTGCGTCTCGCGGGGGAGCTTTCGTCAAATCCCTCCTCGTCATAGCCGACCGTGTTGGCGCAGACGGCGTCGCTCGCAGCGAGAAGGTAGGATGAATCCACGCCGCCCGAAAGGAAGGATTCCTTGTAGGGAAGCTCGGTGTCAGCCTTCTCCTCGGCGCAGATCTCCTCGACCACGCGGGCAATCTCGTCCGCCCATTCGTCCACGGTCTTGCCGGTGTCAGGTTCAAACAGCGGCATGAAGTAGCGGTGCAGGGTCAGAGACCTGCCGTCCCACTCCGCGAAATGACCCGCGGGCATTTTGAATACGTTTTCATAGAAGGTTTCGGTACCGATGGGGTAGCCGTAGAAAAGATACTGCTGCAGCATCCGCGTGTTCAGCCGCTTTTCAATTCCTGCGACAACCGCGTCGATATCGCCCGAGCAGACAAGCTCTCCGCCTGCCGTTGTGTAGAACATCTGCTTCTGTCCCACAGGGTCGCGGAACATATAGTGCTTTTTCGCGTTCTCGTCGTAGAGCGCGACGGCGAACATACCAAAGAGGTGCTGCGGCAGCTCGGTGCCCCACTTGATGAAGGCGTTTTTCAGGATCGCCTCCTCACGCTCCTCTCTGCTGAGCGGCAGGGCGATGGAGAGCTCCCCGCAGAGCTTCTGCCAGTTGCGGATATATCCGCTGAAATAAGTGATTTGAATATGATTGACGGTGTTTGACATACTGGTTCCTCCGTGTCGGTTTTTGTCGGATACAGTCAAATTATAGCATCTGCGGCACGGATAGTCAAGAAACGTGCAAAAACGGAACCTTTGTCACTGTCAGGCGAAAAAAGAGGCATATTTCGTCGGATATTTCAAATTGGCACGGGATAAAATGACAGTTCTCCATTGACACATTGCCTAATTCGTTGTATAATATCGAGTGGAAAATGTGCGTTTCGTGCAGTGAGAGCTGCACGGTTCACTGTGAAAACGGGGACGCGATTCTTTTCATTACTTTATTATCAATTACCATTATTTTAGGAGGACTTGAAATGGCACATCTGGATGATTTTATCAAGGGCATTATCAACGGCGAAATTCCCACCCCCTCCGCCAACGCGGCGGAGATTCAGACGCTGATCGACACGATCGGCGCGGAAGAGGATGCGGTTAAGGGCGAATATTCCAAAATCGGCGAGCTGTACTACAAGCTGCATTCCGACAGAACCGACGGCGAGCTGGGCGCTCTGGTCAAGGGCGTGAACGGTTCCAAGAAGAAGATACTCGACAGCAAGATGAGGATCGGCGCGCTGCTGGATCTGACCTTCTGCGAGGCGTGCGGCGAGCAGGTTGACGAGGACGCTCTGTTCTGCAACAACTGCGGCGCGAAGATGCCCGTGAAGGTTCTTCCCGGTATGGTGCTCTGCAAGCACTGCAACAAGGCTGTCAGAGAGGGCATCAAGTTCTGCACCAACTGCGGTCACTCCATGATCGAGGAGGTCAAGCCCAAGGCCCTCAAGGAGTGCGCGAACTGCGGTTTCACCACCAACGATCCCGACAAGATGTTCTGCGACGACTGCGGCAGACGCCTTGTAATGGAGGGCGGCGATCCCATCGAGGAGGAGAAAGAGGTCGTCAAGGAGCCTACCAGAAAGGTTTGCACCAACTGCGGCTTCTCTATCTTTGACGCGGAGACCATGTTCTGCAACGACTGCGGCAGACGTCTGGTTGAGGAATCCGAGCTGAACAAGTAATTCTTTCATACTTCATAAACAAAAGCGGCGTGCCTCAGCACGCCGCTTTTGCTGTTTGTCCGGCAAAAAGTGATCCGTATAATAAACGGAGGCTGCCGCGCAAAGCGGAAGCCTCCGGTAATAATATTAGTATACAATAACAGGTGTGCCGTAGGTGGTGTTTTCGTAGATGATCTTCACCTTGTCATACGGCGTGTTGACGCAGCCGTGAGAGCCGTTGCCCTGATAGATGGTACCGCCGAAGCTGGAGCGCCAGCTGGCGTCGTGGATGCCGATGCCGCCGTTGAAGCCGATCCAGTAGTTGACAAAGGACGAGTAACCGGGACCCTCGAGCGTGGTATCGGTGGCGCGTGACTGAACGGAATAGCGTCCCGTCGGGGTGTTGCAGGTGCCGTCGGCGTTGCCCGTGACAACGTCGGTGTCAAGCACGAGAGAATGGTTCTGATAGAACCACATATGCTGCTGCTCGATGCTGATCTCGATGTAGGTGCCGTCGCTTGCCGCGGCGTTCGCCTTGCTTCTCGCCGCCTGAACAACGACCTCACAGGTGGTGTAGGTGCCGAGAACCTCCTCGCCGTCGGAGAGGGTGTAGTAGGGCTGAATGCGGAACCAGAGCCGCTTGCCGTCCTCGTACTGCCCTGTGGTGTAGATGTTTCTGCTGGTGGAGTCGAGGTACTCAAACGCGTCGTCCTCGTCCGTCTCGGCGACGAAAATATGGTAGCCTGTAGCGTAGTAGTTGTAGTTCCAGCTGAGCAGGACGCGGGAGGAAATGGAGTTGGCGATCAGCTCTCCGGGAGCGGCAAGTCCCGCCATGGCGCGGAAAATGCTGTGGCGGGCGTGGTACTCCGCGTCTTCATAGAGAACGCGGAAGGGGCGCACGCTGTAGCTGTAAAGACCGCCGTCCTCGACGTCCTGATCCTCAAAATAAGTGATCTCATTGTCGGGAATGGTGATGTAAAGCTCGTATTCGTTGTCCGTCTTTTTGCAGGAGCGGAATATCTCGTAACCCGATGCGCGGTCAACCTTCTTCCAGCTGAACTCGATCACGTCGGAGGAACGGAAAAGGGTGTAGCCTGATGCGGCTTCGGGCTGGGT
>ONSE01000199.1 GCA_900320415.1 uncultured Eubacteriales bacterium | reverse complement strand
GGGAATGGACAGATAAGATGATCGCTTACCGCGCGAATAAAAGGTCAACAT
This sequence comes from uncultured Eubacteriales bacterium, assembly GCA_900320415.1. Taxonomy (GTDB): domain Bacteria; phylum Bacillota; class Clostridia; order Oscillospirales; family Acutalibacteraceae; genus Ruminococcoides. Next base: position 2,331 of record ONSE01000199.1, on the reverse strand, counting down.
CCATCTTTATGAGAGAAATGGGAATGGTCAGATAAGATGATCGTCTATCGCGCGAATAAAAGGTTAACATCCATCTTTATGAGAGAAATGGGAATGGTCAGATAAGATGATCGTCTATCGCGAAAACGGAAGGAAACCTCTTTATCCAAACCCTTAGGCCGCGATTTAAAATTAACCCCAGAGCTTTTCGGCAACGGCAATGATGACGGAACGTCTGTGCATATGGATGCGGCGGTCGTAAAGCATGATGTTCTTTTCTTCTACGATGACGTCGTCGGGAGTTCTGCCCGTGTCAACATAGAGCTTCCACGCGTAGCCTGTCGGCAGACCCGGCAGCTCCACGTCAGTGCCCTCCCAGTGGGCATTGATACCGAAATAGACGATCTCGTCCGTACCGTAACGCGTTTCGGACGCGCCTGCGTACATGACCGCCACCATGCGAGAGTCGGGATGGAAGTCGGTTTTCCACGGCTGCGCGCTGTGGATGCTCTCAGGCGGGAAGGTGCAGGTTGCGGCACCTCTGTTCTTGGTGATGACGCGGAAACGCTTGCGGAAGGCGATCATGTATTTGAAAAACTCAAAAACGTCGTTGTAGATCTCCTTGCGGCTCCAGTCCAGCCATGAGGTGATGTTGTCCTGACAGTAGGCGTTGTTGTTGCCGAACTGCGTGTTGCAGAACTCGTCGCCGGCAAGGAAGAGAGCGGGACCGCGGCTGCACATCAGGGTAGCGAACGCGTTCTTGATGAGCTTGCTGCGCAGGTTGTTGATGTAGGGGTCACTGGTTTCGCCCTCAAAGCCGCAGTTCCAGCTGTTGTTGTCGTCGGCGCCGTCGGTGTTGTCCCAACCGTTGAGGTAGTTGTGCTTCTGGTTGTAGGAGTATAAGTCGTAGAGGGTGAAGCCGTCATGACAGGTCAGGAAGTTGACCGAGGCGTTGTGGCCGCGGTAGGAGGGGTCATAAAGGTCTTTGGAGCCTGTCAGGCGGTGAGCTGCCGCCCAGGCGAGGTTGCCGTCTCCCTTGAGGAAGCGGCGCAGATCGTCGCGGTATTTGCCGTTCCACTCCGCCCAGCGGTTCCAGCTGGGGAAGCTGCCGACCTGATAGAGTCCGCCCGCATCCCACGCCTCGGCGATGAGCTTGGTGTCTCCGAGGATCGGGTCGAAGGCAAGGCTCTTGAGCAGGGGAGGCTGATCCATCGGGGTGCCGTCCTCATTGCGTCCGAGAATGGAGGCGAGGTCAAAGCGGAAGCCGTCGATCTTGTACTCGGTGACCCAGTAACGCAGACAGCTCTTGATGAAGTCGCGGACAATGGGGTGGTTGCAGTTGAGCACGTTGCCGCAGCCGCTGAAATTGTAGTATTTGCCGTCCGGCGTGAGCATATAGTAGATGTTGTTGTCGAGTCCCTTGAAGGAGAAGAAGGGTCCTTTTTCGTTGCCCTCGGCGGTGTGGTTGAACACAACGTCGAGAATGACCTCAATGCCGTTGGATTTGAGGTCGCGGATCAGCTTTTTCAGCTCCGTACCCTCGCGGTGATGGCGGTGGTCGGACTCATAGCTGGTGTTGGGCGCGAAGAAGCAGACGGTGTTGTAGCCCCAGTAGTCATAGAGCTGCTCGCCGTTGAAGTTGCGGTAGGAGCCCATCTCGTCGAACTCAAAAATCGGCATCAGCTCGACAGCGTTGATGCCCAGCTCCTTGAGATAGGGGATTTTTTCGCGGATACCCTCAAATGTGCCGCGGTGGCTGACGCCCGAGGAAAGATCCTGCGTGAAGCCTCTGACGTGAAGCTCGTAGATGATCAGCTCCTCCATCGGGATGCGGGGAGCCTTGAAGTTGCCCCAGTCGTAGTCGTTGAAAACGACTCTCGCCTTGTAGACGCAGGTGTTCGGCTGTCGCACGCCCCAGCCGCTCTGACCCGTTACCGCCTTGGCGTAGGGGTCAAGAACGTACATATTCCGGTCAAAAATGAGTCCCTTTTCGGGAATATGGGGGCCGTCGAGAGAGTAGGCGTATTCAAATTTGTCGATTTCGAGACCGAACACAATCATGGAATAGGTGTTTCCGACCTTGAAGTTGTCGGGAAACGGAACTCTCGCGTAGGGAATCTTGGAACCCGGGTAGAAGAGAAGCAGCGTGCAGGAGGTGGCGTAAAATGAACTGATGGTAAAGTTAACGCCGCCTCTTACGGGCGTTGCGCCGTCGGTTTCATAGTAGCCGGGTCTGACATCGAAGCCGCAGATTTTGTCAGTAGGCTTTAAGTCCCTTAACATGAAGACACTCCTTATTTCAATTTAACATACACGTTCATTCTAACACGTTTCGGCGGTTTTTTCAATATC
>ONSE01000202.1 GCA_900320415.1 uncultured Eubacteriales bacterium | reverse complement strand
AGGGAATCGGTTCCCTTGTGGAGCGGCTCACCTCCGTGGATGCATTCATACGGCTCAAACCAGCGTTCGGAGGTATAGGTATACCGTGCGAGGTTGGACAGCATATCCATCGCCCACAGGCAGCCTTCGGCAGTTGCTTCTCTGAGCTTGATGGTCATCTCGTAGCCCCAGCGGCTGAACTCCTTGCCGTACGCTTCCTTGTCGGGATACAGCTCACTCATGCCGAAGGTCACGATATGACGGCAGCCGTTCCCCATATCATAAACGGAAAAGCCGTCGAGATATTCCGTGCCGCCCTCCTGCCGGATCCGTGAGGCAAACATGGCGCGCGACTGAATCGCCGTCGCATAATGGGCAGGCTCGCTGCCGGGATACAAACGCGCAAACTCCGCTTCGATCGCGTCCCAGCCGGGCGCCCATTCGTCATCCTCGTTCATTTTTTTGATGTATTCTTCCCTGGTCATACTGCTCTCCTTGTGTAATAATACAAGGGAACCTCTAAGAATTCCTTACCGCACATAAGCACGAAATCTTCACGGCACAATCTTGCCAACCCCCCTTGAAATACGTCAGTATTCCTGCGGAGTTTTGATAATACTCTGCCATAAATCTTCCGCACTTCTGCACGACATTGAATGATTAGAGATTCCCATAAGCTATTCTTCTGCGTTTATGATACCGCAAAAGAACCGGAAATGCAACAATTTTCGGTCTTGTTTGTCACATTTATGGACAAACTGCGGAGTATCTGTTATGATGAAGAAAAAGATCGTCGGATAACCGAGGAACAGACGGAGGACAATATGGATATTCAAAAGCTCAGATGGACAAGAGAGCCGAAGCACTATGAGATTTCGGACAACAGAATACTTATCACAACCGAACCGCACACAGATCTGTGGCAGAGGACCTATTATCATTTCCGCAACGATAACGCTCCTGTGCTCCAGATGGAAACGGAGGAAAAATTCTTTTCGTTTGTTGTGAAAACGCACTTCGGGGACAGCCATCAGCGGTTCGACCAGTGCGGCGTCGCGGTGTATCTCGATGCGGAAAACTGGCTCAAGGCTTCGGTGGAATATGAAAACGGAGATTTTCAGCACCTTGGCTCCGTGGTGACAAATGACGGATACTCGGACTGGGCGACCACAGAGATCCCCGCAGCGGTCAAAACGATGTGGTACCGTCTCAGCCGTCGTGAGGATGATTTTTGCGTAGAGTGTTCGGAGGACGGACTGCGGTTCCGGCAAATGAGGATTTGTCACCTGCGCAGGGGAAATGGAAAAATCCGCTTCGGCATCTACGCCTGCTCCCCCGAAGCTTCATCGTTCACGGCGGAGTTTACGGATTTTGCCGTCACCGGGTGTCTGTGGAAGGCGCACGACGGACAGCAGCCCGATTGAGAACGGTACAAAAAGATGAACGGCAGTCCCGAATAATTCAGGGCTGCCGTTTGTTTTTTATCATCAGAGCCGCACTTATCATCACGCGGCGGCGAAAACGGTTGTGACGATCATGCTTCCCTGCCGGATCTCCGCGTAGATATCACCGTTCATTTTGCGCATCAAGGTGCGGCAGATGTACAGCCCTAAGCCGCTGCCGCTGTTGCTGCCCGTGTTGGAGCCCCGCCAGAAGCTGTCAAAAATATGCGGAAGCTCATTTTCGCCGAGAGTGCAGCCGCTGCTGCGGATATGGATGAGCTGACAGCCGTCCTCCCTGGAAAAGGCGAGAGAAATCTCTCTGCCGTCGCCGTATTTGACGGCGTTCTCAAGGATGTTCTGCAGCACCTCAACGCTTCTCTCCAAATCTCCCGCGAGGAGACAGTCGGAAAAGCTGTCAATCACAAAATCAATTTTCAGCAGGCTGAGCTTGTCCGTATAGAACTCTTTGATTCTGCCGACCAGAGAGGATAAATAAAACTCGCCGTTTTCCGCTTCCAGATTCAGGAAATCTCCGCTCGACGCTTTGACGATGCCGTCCACATACCCGCGGATCTCCTCGCACTTGCCGTTAATGCTCCGCGCGACCTCGAGCTTCTTTTTCTCGTCCTTATACAGCCCCTTTTCGAGCGCCTTGGCGTACAGCTCGATCACGCCGAGCGGGGTTTTGATATCGTGCGAGAGCGAGAGCACCATCGTCTTGTTCTGCTTCTGCAGGGCAAGCTCGGCGGCTCTCTGACCTTCCAGCTTCTCGCGCAGCAGGTCAAGTCCCCAGAGAAATCTGCCGAAATAGCTGCCGCGGCTCTCCTTCAGCGGCGCGGTCAGGTTCCCTTTCGCAAGCTCCGTAGGATAGGCGCTGATTTTCTCAAACGGGCGGATGATTTTGAGAAGCAGGAACAGGAGCAAAAGCAGCACAAACGCCGCCGTAACACCGTAGCAGATGTTGAAATACACTGCCGCCGCGGTATTGCCGGCGTAATAGGAATAATCAAAGCGGTAGAGCCTGCCGCCGATTTCCCTGACGAGATAGTCGCTGTCGCCGCCCTGAAAGCCGTTCTCCTGCAAAACCACGTCCTGAATATAGAGGCAGTCCTCAAGAGAGTATTCCTCCCCCCTCTCGATTTTCGCGGCGATCCTCTCCGCTTCCACACGATAAGGGCGGCCGGCGCCGCCCTTGTTTTCATTATGCAGGAAAAGGTTCGCGCCCGTAAAGATCAGCGCGAGGATCGCGATAACCGCCGCTGTCAGTTTGAGATAGCTTTTCATGGTTCACCTCTCGTAGCGATAGCCGACGCCCCAGACCGTTACGATATGCTCGGGCTTTTTGGGGTTGGCTTCGATTTTCTGCCGCAGCCATTTGATATGCACCGTCAGCGTCTGCGGCTCGGAAAAGCTGTCAAAGCCCCATATCTGATTGAACAGATACTCCTTGCTCAGTGTCTTGCCGCTGTTCTCCGCCAAAAGCAGCAGAAGGTCGAATTCCTTTTGTCTGAGGTCAAGCGGAAGGTTGTTTTTGCAGGCGATCCGCTTGCTTTTGTCAATTTTCAAAAAGCCGTCGGACAGCACCTCGGTCTGAAAGCGGCGCGTGAAAATGCCCTTGATCTTTGCGAGCAGGATGTCGATGTCATAGGGCTTCTCGATATAGTCATCCGCGCCGAGAATCAGACCGTTGAGCTTGTCGTCCTTCTCGACCTTGGCGCTGACAATGATGATCGGCGTGTTGGCGTTCTCGCGGATCTTGCGGCAGACCGCAAAGCCGTCAAGCCCTGGCAGCATGATGTCGAGAATGACAAGTCTTGCACCCTCCTTCTCAAAGGCGTTCAGGGCATCCTCACCGTCCGCGCAGTGCCGCACGGAGTAGCCCTCCGCCTCCAGAAAATCGCATAAAAGCGCCGCCATTTCGATATGATCCTCAACAACAAGAATGTCAAGCATTGTATCACTCCAAATCCGATTACCAGCCTTGTTCTAAAAGCCAGTTGTTTAATGCGCGTTCCTTGGTTCTTTCGTCCGTTCCGTCTAAATTATACTCGCCCTGAATGTTTCCGTCAACAATATAGAGCACTCTTGAGCATTTCGCGGCGACCTTCGCGTCGTGGGTGACGAGCATAATCGTCGTTCCGTCCGCGTTGATTTTGCACAGCTCCTCCATCACCTCGTTGGAGCTCTGGCGGTTGAGCGCGCCCGTCGGCTCGTCGGCGAAAATCACCTTCGGGCTGTTGATCATGCTGCGGCAGATGCACGCCCTTTGCAGCTGACCGCCCGACACCTCGTTGATGTCGTTGTCGGCGATCTCAATGATGCCCAGCCTGCGCATCAGCTCCTTGCCGCGCCCGAGCTTTTCCTTCGCAGACAGCGTGTTTGCCTTTGACTGACGCGCGGGGAGAATGATGTTATCGAGCACGGAGAGATTCTTGAGCATATACATCTGCTGGAAGATGAAGCCCATTTCATCGAGCCGCAGCGCGGCAAGCTCGTTCGGCTTCAGCGCGGAGATGTCCCTGCCGTCAAATAATACCGTGCCTGCCGTCATGCTGTCCATTCCCGAAACGGTGTAGAGCAGGGTCGATTTGCCCGAGCCCGACGGTCCCATGACCGCGACCATCTCGCCCTCCTCAACCGAAAAGCTGACGTTGCGCAGCACATTGTTCTGTCTTTTGTTGGTGATATAGGTCTTGCAAAGGTCTGTGACCTCCAGAATTTTAGCCATGATGATTCTCTCCTTACTCTACGCTGTTAATTTCGTTTGAATTTACCTTGCGGATGCCGAGAGCCGTCAGAAATACGCTGAACACGGTCGCGGCAAGGACGACTGCGGGATAGATGATGAATGTTTTCAGGATATCGGTGTGGAAAATGATGTTTTTCGCGCCCATCATCCGGAAGATGCCTCCTGTCGTCAGCTTGCCGATGGGGTCTGCGAGAGCGGCAGAAAGCAGCACTGCCGCTATCATCACCACCGCAATCCTCAAGGTCTGCCAGAGAATGACGGAGCGGTTCTTGAAGCCGATCGCCTTGAGCATGGCGATTTCCCCGCGTTCCTTGGTGAGGAAGCTCTTTTCCATCAGCACCGCGACCAGAATATCGATCAGAATGATGACGGGCAGCAGCAGATTCGTTACGCTGTCCATGATGCCGCCGACGCCGCTGACGCAGTAATCGACATAATCTCCCGCGCTCATCACCTTGTCCCCGGGATACATTTCCCTGATCGCTTCCATTCTTTTTTCCAGCTCAGAGTCGCTTGGATGATCGTGGAAACGAACCTGAAAATCGTTTAAGCCGACAAGATTCTGAAAGCTGAAGGTCTGCCCCGGATACAGGCGGATGTTATCGCCCATTGACATCATTGTCTGGTAGGTCGCCGTGATCATGCATTCTGTTTCCTCATCAGCGGTTTTTACCGTGACGGTATCGCCGATGGCGACATTCAGTTTGTCCGCGATCACATAGGACACGGCGATCTCGTGCTTGTTCTGCGGCGCGGTGCCATCCAGATACAAATATTCGTCGGGCGTCATGTTGATGCCCTCTACGCCGTGGGTTTTCAGTTCCGTATCGCCTTTTGAAATGACAACGTTGGATATGGTTTCCACAAAGCAGGTTGATTCCCAGCCCTTTTCCCCGAGGTCGGCTTCAATCGCGGCGATTTTTTTGCCGAGCTTTTCTCTGCCGTCCTCCACCATGTATTTTTCGATTGTGCCGCTTTCCACAAGGGACAGATCACACTCCGCCATATTGATCCAGCCGAGCAGCTTTCCGCTGGTCATGGTCGAGGAAATGTTCAGACAAACCATCAGCATCGAAATGCCGACAAAGAAGGTGAACAGCATGATCAGAAAGCGCTTCGGGCTGCTGAGAATATCGTTGACCGCCATGAAGCATACGGGGCGGACGGGCTTTTTGCCGAGTCGGATGATCCCCTTTTTCTTATAGCGCTCGCTTGTCGTGCCGCTGCGGATCGCGTCAACGGGAGAGAATTTGTTCACCTTGCGTGTGCTGAGATAACAGAACAGCACGATGATACCGACGACCGCCGCCGCGCAGAGAATACTGAGCAAAACGCCGCCCTTGCTGTCCATCACGATGCTCTGCGACACCATTTTGAGCAGCATACTGCCGAACGGAAACGACAGCACCAGACCGATGCCGGCGCCCAGAACGGATATCGCCAGATATTTCACCAGATACAGCGAGCGGATCCTTCTGTTGGTGATGCCGATCGCCTTCATGATGCCGATTTGCCGGAATTCCTCGCTGAGGGTGAAGCTGATGGTGAAGCGCAGGATCACGACGGCAATGAGTATCAGCGAAACACTGACGACCAGAAGGATCCCCGCGATGACCATTTCCATGATATAGGTGAAGCCGTACAGGGAGCGGTCTCCGCCGAACGCCACCGCGTCGCAGGCTGTCAGCGCCTTTTCCAGCGCAGGGATATCGTCTGTGTTGATAAAGCTGATGTAGAACAGGTACGGCTCCAGCGGTTCTGCCTTCTCAAACGCCTGATAGTCATTTTCCGAAATCAGGAACCTCGCGTTGCCCATCATCCTGGAGCCGAGGATCGCGTCCTTGAGCGTGTCCTTCACCGTGAAGGTGCGGGTGATGCCCGCGACGGTCAGCTCAACCTTGTCGCCGACCCTTGCGTCGCTGATATCGAGTAGCGACTGACGGACATAGACCTCGCCCTCCCTGACCTCGGTGATCTCGTTATCGCTGCCGTCAAAGTACTTTTCGATCTGATGGGAAAGGCAGCTGACCAGACTGGTGTTGGCGTTCTGGCTCTCCTTTTTCTTTTCCCGTCCCACAAACCTGTGTCCCGAGAGGAAGATGCATTCCTCCTGCTCAAAGCCAGTAACTCCCTCGGTGCTTCTGACCGTGTCGGCGACCGTAACGCTTCCGCTGCTGCGCTCAAAGACAGCGTAATCGCCGACTCCCGCCTTCTCAAAAAAGCCGTCAAGCGAGCCTGTCACCGCCGTCAGATTGCTCACGCTCGAAGCAATGAACATCACCGACAAAATCACAAACAGCAGGATGATGACGTTCATCGTCTTTTTCCGTTTTAAGTCCCGTTTCAAAATGTCGAAAAACATACGCATTCTCCTTTAATACTTACATTGTATCACATTTGTCTCTCTTGTGAACCTTGCAGACAAAGTATAGCGGAGAAAATATTAAATAATCCTTAAATCTCAAAAAAAATTGCGGCTGCGCCGCAGTATAAGAAAAAGCTCGGCTTTCGCTGAGCTTTTCTGCATTCTGACGCTTTCCGCAAAGGTTCACTCCTCCCGAAAAAACACAGTCTGTTTTTTATGCTGTTTTATACTGCTCCTTGACTGATTTCTTGAGTATCTGCTGCACTACATTCCGCCGACAAACAATTAAGGGAACCTCTCAAAACACCTTACCGCGCATAAGCACGGAATCTTCACGGCATAATCTTCCGCACTTCAGCACGACACTGAATTATCAGAGGCTCACTTACGTTTCATCAGGGATTGGTATTACAGAAAACAGCTCAAGCTGGTCAAGTATTACTTTGCAGCAAATCTTGCCAGGTAGTTCCGGAAAGTATTATGAAGATATGACGGATCAGAGTAATTATAATTGGAAACCGCGATAAAGATCTCGCTCTTGTCAGGCGTAAAGCTGAGCAGAGAGGAATACGCGCCGCAGCGTCCCGAAGCGGACAATCTGCCGTTTTTGACCGTCACTCCGCACGAGTATCCGTATTCTCCCCCATCCTGCATCATTTTGACGGAATCGCTGCCGAGTACGTCGTCCGTGAAAATCCCGTCCGTCCAGCGGAGGACATCGGAAATATTGGAAATCATGCCGCAGGCGGAATAGCCCGCCCCGGGATAGGTCAGCTTGACGGTTTCCTGTCCTGCGTCATAGGGCACCGCCAGTCTGTCGCCGGTGTCAAATCCCGTATTATTCATCGAAAGAGGCTTGAACAGGCGCGTTTTCACGTAGTCCTCATAGCTCTCTCCGCTCGCCTGCGCAATGATCTCCCCCAGAAGGAAATAATTGCTGTCGGATATTTCAAAGGATGAATCCGGCTCAAATCCGAGCCTCTGATCCAGTATCCACTTAAGAACAGCAGATCTATTTTCTTTTTCGGAATTATCTTTTGTCAGCTTATCCTCTAATTCAATGACGGGATACGCCGCCATATCACTGATATCGCTGTGTACAATGTAGTTCCTGATCCCGGAGGTGTTGTCCAGCAGGCTGCGCACGGTGATCTCCTCTCCGTATTCGTAATCCGGAAAGTATCGATCAAGTGTATCGTCAAGACTGAGCTTCTCGTCCTCGGCAAGCAGCAGCGTCGCTGCCGCGGTGACCTGATGCGTCAGCGCTCCCACATAGAAACACGTATTGATGGAATTATCCTTATGCTTCGCGCTGTCGGAAGCGCCCGTAGAACTGATATACTCAAAATCATTCCCCAGCTTCATGTAGATTACGCCCTTAAACTTTTTGTCACTGACGATTGCGTTGAAGTCAGAGGTAATCTCTCCGTTCTTCTGCTTGATTGCCAGGTTGTCATACTTTTTGACATTGGCGCTGTCCACTGTGGAGGCGGGAGCAGTCGTTGGCGGTATGGTCGT
>ONSE01000203.1 GCA_900320415.1 uncultured Eubacteriales bacterium | reverse complement strand
CAGTATTCCTGCGGAGCTTTGACAATATTCTGCCATAAATCTTCCGCACTTCTGCACGACATTGAATTATTAGAGATTCCCTAAAATAAAAGGGAGGCTGTCGCGTGACGCGGCAGCCTCCTCATGCTTTTTCTGTTATTTGATTTTACCCTCAAAGAATTCGGGAATATACTTCTTGATTTTCGGAAGGATACCGATGCCGTCAGGGGTGTGGGGCGGCAGCTGCCAGAAGTCGTGGGCGCAGTAGGTGTTGCCCTCGATGATGGCGGGGCCTGTCGGTGTTGTGGCGACGTCCCAGCCGACGTAGCGGATCTGAGGAACGATCTTTGCCGCCTCCAGGCACATCTGCACCGCTTCCTTGACGTAAGGGATCACATAGCCCTGCAGATGAACGTGGGTGTCGGGATGCTCGGTGTAGATAATGCCCTTGAGCGTATCACCCGAGTGAGCGGGATACATGATCTCTCCCGTTTCGGGATCAACGGGGGTAAACAGGCAGTTGTTGTCGATGATGCTGTCGCCCAGACCCATTTTCTGCACGATGTAGAGCACGTGCGCCTCGCCCTGCTTGTCGAGGACAGTGATGATGCGCATGGAGTTGACCGCGTTGGGATAGAGCTTGCTGAGGGCGGGATGCTGCTGGATGTTGTCCTCGATCGTGCAGAAGCCCTTGTCCGTGAGATATTTGTACAGCTCGTCAAAGCTCTTGTAATCGCTGATGCGGATCCTTTCGCAGCCGTGGCCGCATTCCAGATCCTGCATCTTGCAGAAAATAAACTCACGGGAGGAGCAGAATTTTTCGACCTCCTCCTTGGTCGCCTCCTGCAGCTGGACAAACTCCCTGCCGATGTATTTTCTGTAGAGCTTGTTGAATTCGTCCTTGTTCTCAAGGTAGTGGTCGTATGCGTAGTCGTTCATAAAGGTGTTGAACTTCTTGCTGATCAGACGGGTCATATAGGTCGCGCGCTGTTCCTCGGTGAGGTTATAGAACGCGAAAATCTGATAATCATAATAGCCCGCGCCGTATTTCTTGGCGCAGTGAATCATATCGTAATAAATCTTGACACTGCTTTTTCCCGAGCGCTCGTGACAGGTCTTTACCGCCTGGCGCATTTTGCCGAGGCTTGCGTTGCGGAGAATTCTGAAAATGTAGTTAGCCATAGAATCGTATCCCTCTCAAAGTTTATTCTTCATAAATGCGCGGCACACGCTTGGAAATGCCGCAAACAATTTCGTCAACATTGCAGTCCAGCAGATCTGCCATCCACAGCACGCTGAGCTTGTCATCAAGCAGGCTGACCGTGTCGCCGCGCCTGACCTCTCCGATATCGGTGACGTCCACCATGAACTGATCCATGCACACTCTGCCGATAATCGGCGCTTCCTGTCCGTTGATGCGCACCTTTCCTTTGTTGCTGAGCTTTCGGCTGTAGCCGTCCGCGAAACCCACGGGAATCGTGGCGATCCTGGTGGGACGTTTGGTGACAAAGGTGCCGCCGTAGCCGACCTCGGTGCCTGCCGGGACCTCCTTGACCATCACAACGTAGGTGTACCAGCTCATCACCTGGCGGAAGTCCTCCTTCGGCCAGTCCTCTTCCTCGATGGGACAGAGCCCAAAGAGAATATCGCCCGCTCTGACCGCGTCGAGCTGCGTTTCGGGACGGAGCAGGATCGCGGGACTGTTGGCGACGTGTTTCAGGGGAATGTGGATTCCCGCGTCCTCGAGTCTCTCGATGAAGCGGATGTATTTTTCAAACTGAGCCTTCGCGCTCTCGCCGTCAGGCTCGTCCGCGCGTGAGAAATGGGTGAAGGCTCCTGTGATTTCAATATTGGAAAGCTCGCTGATTTTCTTTACGACCCCAATAGAGCTGTCGTCCGCGGGAAAGCCGATGCGGCTCATGCCCGTGTCAATTTTAATGTGGACGGGCTGTTTCACGCCGCCCCATTTCGCGAGGGTGTTGAGCTTCTCAGCGGTGTCGGCAGAGAAAATCGCAGGGGTAAGCCTGTATTTGATCAGGTTTTCGAGCTGACCGTCGCAGGTGTCTCCGAGCAGCAGGATCGGTTCCGTGCAGCCCGCGCTGCGCAGCGAGGCGCCCTCTTCCCAGACCGCCACGGCGTAGCGTTCGATACCGCTGCTTTTCAGGGTGGAATAGATTCCCTTTTCGCCGTGACCGTAGCCGTCGCCCTTGAGTACAGCCATAATCTCCACGCCGCTGCCCAGACGGGAGCGGATGTTCTGAATATTGTGCCGAAGCGCGCCGAGGCTGACAACCGCCTCGGTCCGTTGCGTAAGCCTTCTCACAACCTGACCTTCTCTCTTGTTTTTTCAGTTAGTCAGTATACCACATTCCGCATGATTTTACAACATCTCCCGAAAGATTTTACTTAATACACAAAAACAACCCTCCCGAAGGCTCGGGAGGGTTGCAAAAGTGATTTGATGATCAGGAATTATGACCAGTTGCCGTTCATGATGTTGTTGTTCCATCCGGTGGTCTTGAAGGTACCACCCATCTTGGTAACGAGGTCTTCTGTCTGATTCCAGACGTTGCCCCAGTTGGAAGCGGGAGTCTCGCCCTTGGGCAGTCTGACGAAGATGATGTTCTTTCCGATGTTTCCGCTGAACTGTACGGAAGCAGCGCTGCCGGAGCCCTTGATCCAGCGTCCGTCGGAGCTGGTGTCCCATGTCCACGCGTACCAGTCCTCGGTACCGGTGCTGGTCGCGGAAGCGTTCAGTGTAACGCCGGTTGAGGGAGGTGTTGTGGGCTTCACAGTGGTGGGCACAGGCGTTGTGGGCTTCGCGGTCGTCGGCTGAGGCTGGGTCACAGGCTCACTGCCGCCGATCCACTCGCCGGTGTGGTTGTTGCTCGAGCTCTTGTGGATCAGATAGAGCTGAATCATGGTCGCGTCTGTAACAGTTACGGAGCCGTCCTTGTCCGCGTCAGCAGCCTTGAGTCTGTCGCCTGTCAGTGTGCGCTGACCTGCCAGATGGAGCTGAACCAGAGTCGCGTCAGAGATGGTGACCTTGTTGTCGCCGGAGGCGTCGCCCAGCAGAACCTTGTTGGTAATGGGAGCGGTTGTAGTCTGCGGCTTCGTGGTGGAAGGCTGCGTCGGTGTGGGCGGATTATACTCAACGAACTGGTGGTTCGCCTTGAAGATCTTTGTGGTACCTTCAAGCGGCAGACCGGGCTGCATATCCGCGGGATAGCGGTTGGTTGTCGCGGTCTCGCTTTCCGTGAAGATGACGGTAGCGTCCTCAAAGCCTTCGGGAACCTCAAGATAATAGTAACCGGTGGAAGAATCCTTTGTCATCTTGGTTCCGGGCCATTTGGGATTGCTGCTTCCGCCTTCGATGTAGATATAGGCGTAGACGTTCGACCAGTTGTAGGATGAGTTGTCAAAATATACGCCCTGAGCGGTGTTGTCCGCCTTGGTGTAGGTGTAGGTTTCGGGATCGGAGGTCGTGCTGCCGTTGCTCGCCTTAACGGTGACCGTGGTAGCGGTGCCGACCGCAGCGTTCTGACCGATGGTGATGGTCTGACCGTTGGTG
>ONSE01000209.1 GCA_900320415.1 uncultured Eubacteriales bacterium | reverse complement strand
CGCGGCCTCATTCGCGGCAGGCTCCGAGGGCTGGGCTGCGGGCTCGGTCGTCTTTGCCAGCTCGGGGTGCATATAGCCGATCATTTTCTCCAGTGTCTTCAAGGCGGTGAGTCCCTGACGGGTCACATCCTTTTCGGGAAGCAGAAAGGTTCTGCTTGTCTGGACCGCCGTGAGCTGGGAGAGAATATTGTCGTTGACAAACACGTCGTAGGTCTGCTTGTCTGCGTAGAAAATATAATTCGGATTGGCGAGCTTGAGCGTGTTGATGTCAACATCGCCCTGGTCGGCGTTGACCGCCACATTTACCGCTCCCGTGTATCCGATCAGCATATCCACATAGGTGCCGTTATTCATCACGCGGAGAGTACCGTTGTCCACGTACATATAGCAGGCGGTGTCAATGGTGTTGTTGGTGTTCAGCGCGGTGGCGTCGATCTTGAGCTTGTCCATGTGCTCAATGAGCTTGTCGTAGGCGTTCTTGCCCTTCTCGGCGCCCGTTTTTTCTCCCGCGAGGATCCTGCCGATCGTGTTGTAGTTGCGCTCCAGCTCCTTGGGAGTGGATGCTATCGACATCTTGATGACCTGGATGTTCGCGTCACGCAGCTCGTTGGCGACGCTTTCGTCCAGCTTGTCGGTCGCGAAAACAATTTCCGCCTTGGTGTTGATGATCGCCTGCGTGCTGGGAGTGTTCGCCGCGCCCATCGTGGGGGCGACGGAAAGATAGCTTTGATCTACCTCGTCGCTTCTGCCGACAATCTTGCCGTCAAAGCTCATATAGGAGATGATATCGGCGCTCGAGGGGTCAAGCACTACGATGCTCGTCGGTTCTTTCGCAATGGTGATGTTGGCGATGCTGACGGGATAGTTACCGCCGCCGCCGCATCCCGCGAGTGAAAATGCGGCCGTGCAGCAAAGTGCTGCCGCGAGAATGAGAGAAATCAGCTTTTTCATCATAATACCTCCGTTTACGTGTACAGGGACTCAACATATTGCTTGGCGCAGCGCGGCGATCTGCCGCCCTTGGCGAGAGCGAACCGCTCCGCGCCTGCCGCCAGCTCCTCGTCGCTGAGCGTGATGCCCTTTTCTTTTGCCATTGCCGCGACAATCTCCAGAAACTCCTTTTTGTTCGGCGCGGTGAAGCATACCGCCAGTCCGAAGCGGTCGGAGAGAGAAAGACTCTCCTGCATATTGTCGCGTGTGTTAACGTCATCCACCTCAAAGGCACGGTCAGAAAGCTTTTCTTTCACAATGTGCCTGCGGTTGGAGGTGGCGTAAATCAGCGCGTTGCGGGGACGCGCCGCCAGCCCGCCTTCGAGCACTGCCTTGAGGGTGGTGTAGCTTCTGTCCTGATGCTGAAAGGACAGGTCGTCAATAAAGATGATAAATTTCATCGGCAGCTGCGACAGCTTGTCCGCGAGAATCGGGAAGTCTGTCAGCCTCTCCTTCGGCATTTCCACAATGCGCAGCCCGTCGCGGCGGAAGCGGTTAGCGATCGCCTTGACAGTGGAGCTTTTGCCCGTTCCCATGTCGCCGTAGAGCAGGCAGTTGTTGCAGCTCTTGCCGTCAAGAAATGCCTGCGTGTTCCGCAGCACCTTGTCGCGCTGCCTCTCATAGCCCGTGAAGTCGTCGAGGTCAATGGAGTCGTAATTGAGCACGGGGCGGATATCGCCGTCCCGCCAGATAAACGCCTTGTAGCGCGCGAACATACCGCAGCCGTTGACGCGGTAGTAGCCCGCAAGACTTTCGGGCGTGCCGTCATAGCGCGAGAAGCCCGAAGCACAGTCGCCGCTCTGCCAGCGCGGCAGGGTGGAAGCGGCATCGCGGATAACGTCAAGATGTTCGTATGCCGCGATCACTTCGTCAGCGCTCAGCCTCGCGGCGGCGAGAATGGTCTCGCAGTCACGCTTTACGGCACCGCGGACGCTCTCAGGCAGGGCTTCACATTGTCCTCCCGCCGAGGCTCGGGTAAAGCAGTTTTCATCAAAGAGAGCCGCCTCCGTCAGCGCGTGAGCAAGACTGTCAGAGCAGCCGCGCTCGCACAGCAGAGAGAAAAAGCTGCCGTACGCCTCCAGAAATTCCTCGGGCGGTCTGTGAAGAGAGCATAGCAGCCTGTAAAAAGCACGCGGAACGCTGCGCCCCAGGATTCCCCGAAACACGGAGAGTGACGCCAGACGGCAGCGGATATTTTCAACCTGTGTCATAATGCATCCTTCCAATCACTCTTTATTGTACCTTTTTTTGCCGATTTAGTCAATATGAAATTTGAGGTTTGTGGTCATTGTCAGCGGAAAGCGGCCGCTGACGGCGGGAGGTGTTCGTTGACGAAACGGGAAACGTTTCCATGCGCAATGGGATTGGCAAGAGTCTGATGAATCTTTATCCTGTAAACGTGCCGCTGAATCAGATGAAGCTATCCTCGGGCAATGGGATTG
>ONSE01000216.1 GCA_900320415.1 uncultured Eubacteriales bacterium | reverse complement strand
GTTTTAATATACAAACATTCAGAAATATTTGTTTTTTTGCCGTAATTCCGTTGACAAAAAACCATTCTTGTGCTAATGTATTCCTTGTAGAATTTTAGTACGCCAACGCTACAGCGTATTAAAGCGTCAAACTCTGTTTTGGAACGGATTTGTTTGCCGGTCGTAGTATCCTGTCGCGGGACAGGCGTGCTGTATTATTCAAAATTGATTTTTTCAGGAGGAAGAAGCATTATGAAAAAGAAAATTGTCGCAATGCTCCTCGCCGCTGCTATGCTCTGCGTGAGCTTCGTCGGTTGCGGGGACAGCAAGAAGGACGATGTCAGCAGTGCCGCTGAGGTCAATGGCACCGTTGACGTCAGCAACGTCAAGCTCATCAAGGACGGCACACTTACCGTCGGTATGGAAATCGGCTATCCGCCTTTCGAGGACAAGGCTGAGAACGGCGAACCCATCGGCTACGACGTGGATCTCGTCTATGCCCTCGCAGAGAAGCTGGGTCTGGAAGTCAACATCGTTGACACCGCTTTTGACGTTATTTTCGCAGGTATCGGCACCAACTACGACTGTGTTGTCTCCGCTGTCACCATCACCGACGAGCGCAGAGAAAACTGCCTCTTCTCTGATCCTTATATTGACAGCTATCAGGCCGTTGTCGTCAAGAAGGGCAGCGACACTAAGATCGAGTCGCTCAAAGATCTCTCCGGCAAGTCCGTCGCTCTGCAGGACGCTACCACTTCCAAGGCGCTGCTCGAGGATATGATCAAGACCGGCACCATCAAGGACTGCAAGATGGGCCCCTCCGAGAAGGTTCTCACCGCGTTCACAGCTCTTGACAACGGCGAGTATGACGTAGTCCTCTGTGACAGCCCTGTGGCAGACACCTACATCACCAACTATCCCGACAAGTACGAACTGGCCTATCTCGATCAGGAGAATGTCGAGCAGTTCGGCGTTGCAATGGCGAAGACGGACGAAGCGCTCCAGACAGCCATCAACGAGGCTATGAAGCAGCTGAAGGACGAAGGCTTCTTCGAGGAGAACACCGCGAAGTGGTTTGCGTAAGCTTTGTTTCGCTGACAGATAAAATATAATTGATTAGAGGCACATGGCGGCGGTTTTCGCTGTGTGCCTTTAATTGGTTTTTCTATATATCTGAGCCACAACAGGCTCCTGCCAAATCAAAAGAACAGAAGGTGTTATCAAAATGAAAAACTCAAAAACAGCGTCCGTTTTCAAGAGCATCGTCTCGGCGTTTGACGTGAGGAAATGGGAGCAGAAATCCCGCATCATCGCGGTTGTGCTTCTGACGCTTTTCGTGGTCGCCACGGCATTCGCGTTTGTCAAGCCGAGCGAGCAGGAGTTGATGGACAGCGCGTCGCAGAAAATCCGCACCGAACTGGAAAAGGACGAAAAGCGTTCACGCCGTCAGGTCGCCATTACCTACAACGACCTCTATTTTATCAATTACGCCTCCTTCTCCACATCGGGCGTCAAGGGTATAAGCGAAAAATACGTCGGCTTTGCCGGAAGCGTCCATCACGCGGATGAAGGCGCGTGGAACGTCACCGGTCAGTTTATCAATTATACCTACCGTATGCTGGGCTGCGGTCAGAGTGTGCTGTACGGCGCGAAGCTCACTATCCTGCTCACCACCATCAGCATCGTCTGCGGTCTGTTTATCGCCGTTTTCCTCGCGTTAGGCAAGATCTCCAAAAATCCGATCATCAGTCTCCCCTGCCGCGCCTATATCTTCTTCTTCCGTGGAACACCGCTTATGATTCAGATCTTCTGTATCTATCTGGCTGTACCCGGCATTTTTGAAGGCTTCAGCTGGCGCAGCCTGTTCGATTCCAACGACCCCGAGGGCGTTTTCAAGGGCGCGTTCGTTGCTGCCTGCATCGCCTTTGTCCTCAACAGCGCCGCCTACTGCGCGGAAATCGTGCGTGCCGCCGTGGAATCCATCGACAAGGGACAGTACGAGGCCGCCAAGGCTCTCGGCATGAGCTACGGGCAGACCATGAGCAAGATCATTATCCCCCAGTCCGCCCGCCGCATGATTCCTCCTGTGTGTAACGAATTTGTCATGATGATCAAAGACGCTTCGCTGGTGTTCGTCATCGGTCTGATGGACATTACCACTATTTCCAAAACCATATCCGCCAGCGGTTCGTACTTGGTATTTATCCCCGCACTGGTCATCTACCTGATCATCACAGCGTTCTTTACTTATGTCTTTGGCAAGATCGAGAAGAAATTCTCGGTGTATGAATAAAGGAGGGATTTTGCTATGTCAATGATTCGTACCGAACACGTCAGCAAGAAATTCGGTCATTT
>ONSE01000218.1 GCA_900320415.1 uncultured Eubacteriales bacterium | reverse complement strand
ACAGGTTGTTTCCATCATCGAGTTCCAGCACGTAAAGCCGGGTAAGGGTGCCGCTTTTGTAAGAACAAAGATCAGAAACGTTATTACGGGAGCAGTTGTTGAAAAGACTTTCAACCCCAACGATAAGTATCCCACTGCGTTTATCGAGAGAAAGGATATGGAGTACAGCTATAACGACGGCGATCTCTATTATTTCATGGATACAGAAACATGGGAGCAGCTTCCCATCAACAAGAGCGTTCTCGGCGACAACTTCAAGTTTGTAAAAGAGAACATGGTTTGCAAGGTGCTCTCCTACAAGGGCAACGTATTCGGTGTAGAGCCTCCCAACTTTGTTGAGCTGACCGTTACCAAGACCGATCCCGGCTTCAAGGGCGATACCGCGACCAACGCGACCAAGCCCGCCATCCTGGAGACAGGCGCCGAGATCAAGGTTCCCCTGTTTATCGACGAGGGCGAGGTTATTCAGATCGACACCAGAACAGGTGAATACATGGGCAGAGCATGATCTCTGCAGGAGTGTGCTATGAACATTACTGAAAAAATTGCTTATATCAAAGGCTTGGCGGAGGGTCTGGGACTTGATGAGAACAAGCCCGAGGTTAAGGTCATCAACGCGATAGTTGATTTGCTTGACGATATCGCCTACGACCTCTCCGATATGGAGGATCTTTACGACGAGCTCAGCGAGCAGGTTGACGAGATCGATCAGGATCTGGCGGAAGTGGAGTCCGAGCTCTATGACGACGACTGCGGCTGCTGTGATGACGACGATGATGACGAAGACGATTTTGATTTTTCCGACGAGGACAACACCTTCTACGAGGTGACCTGCGGCGCCTGCGGCAAGAAGATCAACGTTTCCGAGGATATCCTTCTGGAAGGCGAGATCGAGTGCCCCAGCTGCGGCGAGCTTCTCGAGTTTGATTTTTCCGAGCTTTTTGACGGCGAAGACATCAAGGAGCTGGAGGAATGTGACGGCGCCTGCGATGCTTGCGACGGCTGCGAAGAAGAATAATGCGAACCTCTAAAAATTCCTTACCGCGCAAAAAGCTGGATTCTTCACGGCATTGAATTATCAGAGATTCCCTAATCACTGAAATGCACCTCTCGTATACAATGTACGAGGGGTGTTTTTTTTGCTTTACAGACACAGACGCCGCAGACGCGGCATCCGCAAGGGCTTTGTGTATTTTCTGGTCATTTCCTTCATCGTCGGTTTTCTGATTTACGGCTTTGAAAAACAGGTTTCGGTATTCTCTGCGTCCTATATCCCTTCCTTCGCGCAGCGCTCGGCAGCAGAGGCGATCAACGACGCGGTCACGCAAAAAATCGGGGAGCTGAATTACAGCTACGAGGACATTGTAAAGATCAGCTGCACCAAAGACGGAGAGGTCAGCGCGATTGAAACAGACTCGCAGAAGATCAATATGCTCAAGGCACAGACAACAAGAGCGGCACAGGATGAACTGACGAAAATCAAGCACAGTCAGATCGACATTCCGCTTGGCGCATTTACGGGACTGACGCTGCTTTCCAACGCGGGACCGGGAATCCCGCTGACCTATTGCATGACGGGAAGCTTCAATTCGCGGCTGGAAAGTGTATTTGAAAACGCGGGAATCAACCGCACCATTCATCATATCCGGCTGATAGTCACCGCAGATATCGTTACCGCTTCGGTGGATTATGAGGACAGCATCAGCTTTGATACGGATTTTGAAATAGCGCAGACGGTCATTGCGGGGGAACTCCCCACAATATATGGTGGGCTTCGATCGGTTTATTAACGAAATACCATCACTTTTTCCGTCAAAAAATATTGAAATAAGAAATACTTTGTGATATACTTAATTAGTTAATATAATGGGTTAGGAGGCGTTTATTTGTCGGATACTGTTATCGTGGCTGATAAACTGTCTGAAAAACAGAGGGAATATATGCAGCTGATCGCCGAGATCATGGAGATCCGCAAGCGGGGAGAAAGGCCTCTCGCGTTTGTCAGGACCTACGGCTGTCAGCAAAATGTTGCCGACAGCGAAAAAATCAAGGGAATGCTCGCACAGTCGGGCTTTGCGTTCACGGATACGCCTGATGATGCGGATTTTATTTTGTTTAATACCTGCGCCGTGCGTGAACACGCGGAGGATCGGGTGTTCGGCAATGTCGGCGCTCTGAAAAACCTCAAGCGTAAGCATCCTCAGATCCTGATCGCGCTCTGCGGCTGTATGATGGAGCAGGAGCACATTGCCAACCGCATCTACAACAGCTTTCCTTTTGTGGGACTGGTGTTCGGCACGCACTCCCTGCACCATTT